>DASXOI010000368.1:0-6728 GCA_036494375.1 Candidatus Udaeobacter sp. | reverse complement strand
CTCTTCCACCTTCCACATCGCTGCGCGGCGATGTTCGGTGAAACAATTGAGCGCACCGAGTTCGGCCAGAATGCGCAATTCACTTTTCGCGAGGGCGACGCGCCGCTTGAAATCGTCCAACGACTCGAATCTGCGATTTTTTCGTTCCCACTCGATTTCTTCAGCATGTTCCTGGCGCAATCCGTTTACGACGCACAGCCCAAGCCGAAAGGTGTTGTCATCGACAACTGTGCAGCGCCAATCGGATTGCAACACGCAAACCGGTTTGATGTTTAACCCGTGCCGCTGCGCGTCTTTCACAATCGTTGCCGGCGTATAAAAGCCCATCGGCTGATTGTTAATGAGGCTGGCGTAAAACTCCGGTGCGCGATGCACTTTTAAATATGCGCTGCCATAAGCCAGAATCGCAAAGCTGATCGCATGCGATTCGGGAAAACCGTAAAGCGCAAACGATGAAATGGCCTGAATGATCTTGTCGATCTTATCGGGAGTAATCCCTTTGCGTTCCATGGCCGCACGGAGTTTCACGCTCACTTTGTGCATCCGTTCTTCGGATCGATGAAAGCTCAACGCGCGCCGTAATTCCTCGGCTTCGTTTCCTGAAAAATCGGCCATGATCATGGCGATCTTGAGCATTTGTTCCTGAAACAACGGCACACCGAGTGTGCGTTCCAGCACCGGCTTGAGTCGATCGTCGAAATAAGTCACCGGCTCTTTACCAGCGCGCCGCGCCAGATACGGATGCACCATGTCGCCCTGGATCGGTCCGGGCCGGATGATTGCGACTTCGATCACGACATCATAAAAACATTTCGGTTTCATCCTCGGCAACGTGGCCATTTGCGCGCGGCTCTCGATTTGAAACACGCCGATAGTGTCGGCGTGCTGCATGATGTCGAATGTCTTCTCGTCGTTTTTCGGAATGTGAGCCAGATCGAGTGGCCGGCCGCGTTCGCGGCACAATTCAAACGCATCCTGCATCACCGACATCATGCCGAGGCCTAACAAGTCCACCTTCACGATGCCGAGATCTTCGCAATCGTCCTTGTCCCATTGCGCGACGACGCGACCTGGCATTGACGCATTCTCCAGCGGCACGAACGAGCTGAGTTTGTTTTGGCAGATAATCATGCCGCCGGAATGCTGGCCAAGGTGGCGCGGCAAACCGTAAATCGCGCGATACAACCGGATGAATGCTGGCATCCGTGGATGATGTTTCGGCAGACCTGCGCCTTCGATCTGCGCTTCCAATTCCATCGTGTGTCCCGATTCGGAATCGGGACTGGCAAACAGGTGCGAAAACCGGTCGATAATGCTGGGCGAAAAATTCAGCGCTTTGCCGATCTCACGCGCGGCGCTGCGGCCACGATACGAGATCACGTTTGCCGTCATCGCTGCGCCGTGTTTGCCGTAACGGCGATAAACTTCCTGGATTACTGCTTCCCGTCGATCGCCGCTGGGAAGATCAAGATCGATATCTGGCCAGCCTTTGCGGCTCTCGTTCAGGAATCGTTCGAATACGAGATGATTTTCCACCGGATCGACCGGCGTGATCCCGAGGCAATAACACACCGCGCTATTGGCGGCGCTGCCGCGCCCCTGGACCATGATGTTGTGTTCGCGGCAGAAATTGATGATGTCCCAAACGATCAGGAAATAGCCGGGGAACCCGAGCTTGCTTATCAGCGCAAGCTCTTCTTCGATCTGACGCTTCACTTTCGGGCTGATCGCGGCGTAACGCTGTTGCGCACCGAACCACACGATAGTGCGCAAAAATGAATCCATGCTGTGCCCTGTAGCCACCGGATATTCGGGAAATTCGTAGCCGATGTTTCCCAGAGAAAACGTGAGTCGCTCAGCCAGGCGCGATGTGTTCTCAATTGCTTCCGGCAAATCTGCGAAAATTGCGCGCATTTCGCGATCGCTCTTCAGATGGCGTTCGGCATTTTGTGTGAGTAATTTGCCGGCGTCATCCAGATGCGTGTGTTCGCGAATACAGGTGAAAACATCCAGGACTTCGCGGCCATACGGCCTGGCGTATTGCACACCGTTTGTAGCGACAAGATGCAATCGATGCGCGCGCGCCAGATCGATCAGTTCTCGATTAATGCGTTCTTCGCCGCGAATGAAATGACGCTGAAGTTCAACGAAGACATTTTCCGGCCCGAACGCGTCGAGTAAAAATTGAGCCCGCTTTGCGGTACTCTGGGGAGCGCACGCTTGCAGCGTGCTGGTTGCCGCATTTTGCGGCGACGAACTTTTCTGAGCACGAAACCCCTTTTCTTCGAGCTCGGCACTGCTAGAACGACCTTCAAAAGTTCGTTTCGGCAGAATGCCGAAAGTCCGAGCCGGACTGGCATTAGCACGCTGCAAGCGGGCGCTCCCCAGAAATGCCACCAAGCCGTCGGCGAATTCCGGCAGCTCATCCCAGCACCCCGCGCATTTTCCTTTTTCGCTGCGCAGATGTGCCTGCGTCAGCAATTCGCACAAGTTTTTGTAGCCGGTGCGATTTTCCACTAAGACCGGCAGAATACTGCCGTCTTCCATTGACAATTCAGCGCCGATAATGGGCCGAACACCGTGCTCACGCGCAGCGACGGAAAATCGTTGCGCGCCGTACACGCCGTTGCGATCGAGCAACGCAATCGCCGGTATTTCCAGTTCCGCTGCGACTTCAGCTAATTGCTCGGGGAAAGAGCCGCCGCGCAAAAAGCTGAAGGCGCTGCATGCATGAAGCTCGATGTAACCCATCGTCATTCCGAGCGAAGTCGAGGAATCCCGTTGCGAGACTAAAGGTAATTCAGCGGGATCCTTCGACTCCGCTGCGCTCCGCTCAGGATGACCCTGGATCGCTAATCATAAATCCCATCCACCTTCCAAATTGTCCTTGCCACGGCACAGCCTGGCGCAGCCTGGTCCGCTTGGTGACACCGAACTAGTTCGCCACCTTTCAATTGCAGATCCCACTCGGTGCGCCGCCAGGATTTTTCGTCCCACCAGTTTCCGGAAAGCAAATACGGACCGCGTTCATCGATTATCTTTCCAGACACTTCCGCACTGCGAACCTGCCTCGGTATATCTTCGTCCTGCAAGATAGACGCAGAGACTGGCGGTCGGAATCTTCGCAGCGCAACCCACTGCAATATTGCATGAGGCCCCCTCACCCTACCCTCTCCCTCAGGGAGAGGCGATTCCTTCTCCCCGTGTGGGGGAGAAGGTGAGGATGAGGGAGGTTCATTAGAACTCCATCTGAACGGCTGCATGCGAAATGCATCGGGGCGATGCGTCTCTTCCAGAACCGGTGTGCCGATCCGATCGACGCCGAGAAGAGCGGTCAAACGGGCGAGTGTTTCCGAAAGTTGATGCGGGTTGCGCAATGTCGTCTCAAAGAATCCGAATTGTTCGCCGGCAGGTTTGATCGGCTCTACGCTCAGCGCGACGGCAGCGATCGGATGCTCAGATCGAAAATTCTCCAGATGCGTCTGGAGCATCCGGAACAGAAGATCGACATCGTTTGTCGGCTGCGGAATTTTGAAAACGCGCTCGTAAATTTGTTTATTCCTGAACGTGATTTGCAGGGTCAGTTCTTTCGCGACGAGATAAATTGCTGCCAAACGCACGGCGAGTTGCTCTAAAAAACGGCGCAGCATGAAAAGCAATGGCTCGGCTGTTTCGATTTCGCGCTCAAACTCGAAACTCTCTGCGAACGACTCCGGCGGCCGAACCAGTTTGAGCAGTCGACTGGATCGCGCGTTGGCACGTTCCCACATGCGGATTGCTTCGGGACCCAGTCGCGCACCAAGCTGCTCTTTATCCAGCGCCGCCAGTTGGCCAAGGGTATGGATGCCCCACTTGTGCAGAATCGCGAAGATTGCCTGCACATCCATCTGTCCTTCCATGGAGGCAACCTACAGCACATAAGGTTATATGTTCAAGTGAACATTTAAACGACTGTAACACAGGCATCCCTGCCTGTCCTGTCCAGCGGGCATCCTGCCCGCTCGGGAAACGCCAGGATGGGAAGCCTACGCGACGTGTCAGGTTCGCCACGGCGAATCCGTCCTGTGGCCGGACTGGAAGCCTAAGTTACGATTTCCACCGGACATTTCGGCAGCGCTTGCATAAACGCGCGGCCATAGGCTTTGGTCACGATACGGTTGTCGAGGATGACAATGATGCCGCGATCGGTCTTGGTCCGAATCAAACGGCCTACGCCTTGTCGCAATTTCAGGACCGCTTCCGGCAACGAATATTCACTAAACGGATCGCCGCCGCGCTCCTCGATCAGCTCAAGTTTCGCTTCTATCAGCGGATGATCCGGAACGGCGAACGGCAGTCGCGTGATGATCACATTGGAAAGCGCTTCTCCTGGAACATCCACGCCGCCCCAAAAACTGTCCGTGCCGAACAGCACACTGCGCGGCGTTGATTTGAATTGTTCAAGCAATTTGCTACGCGGCGCTCCCCCACCCTGGACAAGAATGTTCATATCCTCTGTCGCAAAAAACTTTTCCATCGCGGCTGAGACTTGCTGCATATCGCGATAGCTCGTGAAAAGCACAAACGCCCGGCCGTCAGTTTTCTCGACAAAATGCGCGATCCAATGTTCGAGCGCTTTGTGATATTCGCCGTCGCGCGGATCGGGCATTTTTTGAACCACGAACACTTTCATTTGCTTCTGAAAATTGAAGGGGCTGCCGAGCTGCAACGGCTCGGCTTCCATCGCCCCGACGCGCCTGCGAAAATAAGCCAGGTCGGGACGACCCACGGCCAAAGTGGCGCTGGTCATCACGCAACAGCAGTTGTCGCGAAAGAGCATCCGTCGCAGCACCGGTGCGAGATCGATGGGTGCGGCGTTTAGCGCGAGGAAGCGTTCGGTTCTTCCCGTACGCTCGACCCAATACACATGCTCCGGCGCGCTTTGCTCCAGGAAAATCGCAATGCCGTCGCGCGCATCGCGAATGCGCCGGCCGAACTCTTGCAGTTCCGCTTTCAATATTTCGTCGTCGGCGCGTTTAACGACGTCGGCAACGCGTGCCTGAAGCGCAGTCAACCGGGCGGTGATCGTGTCCGGAACAAGTTCGACATCGCGCACCCGAAACTCCCGACCTTTGCGAAAATTCGATTTCGACTCGACTGCGGAAAAAAACTCATCAACCTCATCGATTAGTTCCGCCGCCACTCGCACGCCAGCTGCATCGCGCATCACGGTGAAGAGACCTTTGCGAGTACGCGCATTGTAAAGCCGCTGGATGGTCGATCGCAGGCCGTATTGCGAGATGCCGATACCGATTTGCTTCGACGCGACTTGTTCCACCGTGTGTGCTTCATCGAAAATGATGAAATCATTCGGGAACAGGAACCCGCTCTCGCGTTCTTCCTGCATGTCAGGCGACCCCATCAAAATGAACAGCAGCGTGTGATTGAGTACGATCACGTCCGCCGCCAGCAGACGTTTTCGAGCTTGCTGATAGAAACACCGCGGATCCTGGCCGCAGGTCTTTTGAGTGCATATATGCGCTTCGCTGCACACCTGCGCCCAAACCTTTGGATTGGGCTCGACCGAGAGATCGCTGAGCGATCCATCACGCGTAGTGCGCGCCCATTCAGCCAAGCGCTGCAATTCGCTCCGCTCCGGCCCAGTGAAAAGTTCCTGCTCGTTTTGTAACGCGCGTTCGAGCCGGCGCGGGCACAGATAATTTTGCCGGCCTTTCATCAACGCTGCCTCAAACTCGACCGGCAGCACCTTTTTCAAGATTGGAATGTCTTTGTGCAGCAATTGTTCCTGAAGATTGATGGTGTGCGTTGAAACGATTGCCTTTTTGTGTCGCTCCAGCGCGAACAGGACCGACGGCACGAGGTAGCCGAGCGATTTGCCCACGCCCGTGCCTGCTTCGACTATCAGATGCTGCTCTTCCTCCAGTGCTTGCGCGACCCGCACTGCCATCTCCTGCTGCTGTGAACGAAACTCAAAGTTCTTTGCCTTGGAAAGTGGCCCGTTCTCGGAAAAGAAGGAGCGGACGCGTTGCACGAATTCGCTGCCCAAATTTTCTTTCAGCGCGATCATGAGCAAACAATGACGAAGCACGAATGACGAATGAAGAATGAAGCACGAAGCCCGAATGACGAACGAACTGGGTTGTAATTCCGAGCGCAGTCGAGAAATCCCGTTGCGAAACCTATGGGTAAAGCTGCGGGATCCTTCGACTGCGCTGCGCTCCGCTCAGGATGACAAGTTGTTTCATTCGTAATTCCTTGGAGCTTCGTCATTGAGTTTTAGTCATTGTTTCTCCACGAATTTGGCGCATACCGCCTACTTGAGTACGCTTATGACAATGGAACATTTTTAAATCGCAATGCGACTTCTCGATCGATACGTCATTCGAAACTTCGTGCAGGTTTATTTTTACTGCATCGCGGGGTTCACGTCGATCTGGCTCATCTTCGACGTCAGCGACAATATCTCGAGTTTCATTGACAACCATATTCCAATATCTCTGGTGGCTCGTTATTACGCCACGCAGATCCCGCAGGTGTTCATTATCCTGCTGCCGGTTGCGCTTCTGCTGTCCCTTCTTTTTGCGCTGGGGCGAATGTCGCGGTCGAATGAAATTGTTTCCATGCTCACGGCGGGCGTGAGCCTTCCCCGTGTTCTGCTACCGCTGATCGGCATCGGTCTGCTGACTGTAGCAGCAAGCATGGCGCTCAACTATTCGCTGGCTCCGCAT
>DASXOI010000367.1:0-3713 GCA_036494375.1 Candidatus Udaeobacter sp. | reverse complement strand
GAGGAAGTGAAAATCGTTCAGACCGGAACGTCGTCGCTTACTCCCGAGAAAATAGCGGACAGCTGGCAAGCGTCAGCAAACGCAGCGAACAATCTCAATCAGAGCCTTAACAAGATGAATGTTAACGGCAAAATTAGCAGGATCCTGTTTCTCAGCACGCGCACCGATCCCAGGCAGGAAGTGCAACTCGAAGCCAGCCGCGAGCCGGACAGCGAGATTACTCAGGTCGAAATTTCATCTCCCCTGCCCAAGCCGGACATCGGAAGTGAATAGGTACTCCGCACTGCCTAACAAATAACTGCCATGTTGAGCGAAACGAAACATCTCTGATCCGTTTCCATTCTTCCCGTATCCACAACTGATCTGAGATTCTTCGCGTCGCTCAGAATGACATCGTGACAATGCCTGTAGCCGAGCAGACGTTTCTCGTGGCTCCCACTTGCATTCCGTTCGTGCCGGCATTACCGAAATTGCTACTATGGCTGAAACATATGTTCCGTTGATCAGTTCCGGCATTGCCGGTCCACTTGGCGTTCTTCATCTCCCGCGTCTCTGGCAGAAAGTCTCGCTGGAAGAAGCAGGCAAACTTGCTTCCGGTTATCCTGGCGTCGGCCACGGTTTCGACGCGATGACACTCGCCGTGCTCGGACTCGAAGAACAGGCGGTGCGAGATTACATCAGGCAAAGCAAGCCGACCTATCCGCAATTCGAGGCGTGGGTGAAACAAAATGCGAAGTCGTTAGATCAGAACGCAATCGAAAAGCATAACGCGGCGGTGCGCGGCTACAATCATGACGACGAAACGCGCACCAAAATTCTAGGCGCATGCAAAATCGCGGATGACGCTTCTTCACCAAAAGACGCGGTGAACCTGAACAATCTTGACGATTGGTACGAATTTCACCAGGCGGTGCTGGCGTAAATTTTATTTTCGACGGCCGTCCCCGTCAGGCGCTTGACGCGATGACACGTTCGTTGCCGGCATTCGCCGCGGGGAGGCTTCTGCAGTTCATCACGCAAACGTTTCACACTGCGCGCGGTGATGTTAATTGATCGCTCCCCGCGACAGCCATGACGCGGATCGCTTCCGTCTATCGCGCCGCGGAGATCGATGCCTTCCCTAATAAGCGCCTGCTCATCGCTTGATCGTTTTCTACTTCATGTTCTGTGTCCCTGAGTTTCCGATCTTCCACTCAACGATGAACGCGAAGACTGCCAAAAGTCCGATGAAAGCAGCAAAGATTGTATCGGCAATCGCCGGTCCGGTTGCCTTCGCGAGCAGGCCGATTCCAATCACGGGCAGCGAAATTCCGGCGTAGCACGCAATTAAGTAAGCGGAAACGATCTCCGACCGTTTGTCCTCGGGCGCTGATTCGTTGACCTTCTGTAAACTGCAGCGATAGCCGAGCGCGGTCGCGATTCCCGCAACCGCCGTGCCTATCAATAAGATCGATATCGAGCGCGCTGTTTCAGCGGCCACCAGGAAGCCGAGACTTGGCAGCAATGCAATCAGTGCAATGAGCAAACCTCGATGAGCTCGCAACCGCGGCGTCACCGCGATTGCGATTGTGCCGACCAAAAAAAGTTCGCCTACAATGCCGCCCGCAGTCGCGTGGTTCTTATTTTGCAGCGCCTTTTCGAGCAGTGTCGGCAGGAGCGCAGTATAAAATCCGAGCACTGCAAAGGTCGCAAATGCCGCGACTGCTGCTGGCACAAACGCTCCGAACATTTCCCGGGGAACTGCTAATCGCGGCGCAATAGAAGCTTCGCCTAACGACCGCGGTTTGTGCACCGTCTCTTGCGTCTTCCAAATCACGAGACCGACGGGGAACAACAGAACAATGAACACCAAATAGGACAAGCGCAGCGGCGACGGCGCGTATTGTGCCAGAATACCGGCCATCAAGGAGCCAATTGCCAAACCGAGAGAGTTCGCGCCGATAGCAATCTGAGTCGCAGCTGCTTTGTCTTCGTCCGGTTCAGATTCCACTATCCAGGCTGTGGCCGCGCCGGAGACAAGAGCAATGCCGAGGCCGGACAAAATTCGGGCCGGAAAAAGCCACCACGTTCCCTGCGCGAACGCAAACACCAGCGCGCCCGCGGCGGCGATGCCCAACGAAATCAGCACCACAACTCGTCGGCCAACCTGGTCTGACAGACGACCGAAAAAGAACATCGCAGTGACCGTGCCGACGACATAAACCGCATAGATCACCGTCAATACGATCTGTGAGAAGTGAAACGTCTGTTCGTAAAGCGGGTACAGCGGCGTCGGCAACGTGCTCAGGATATAACTCACACAAATGGCGGCGCCGGCCGCCCACATCACGGCACTGGATCGAATTGTGGCGCCATCACCACGTCGTTTCTTTGTCCCACGCATGTTGAGTTTTCATTTGGCGTACCGCGAATGTGCAACGCCACCTCTTCGCCTCGGGAATGATTCGCTTGCCAGCCTGATTCCAGATTGGCGCAAGGGTCAGCAAAATACTTCGTAGTCTGCCAGTGGATGATAAGCTGCTTACACTGCCTGCTCACTTCGACTTCGGATGCCTGCTCGCGATCTGATCATTCGTTTGTGCCGCTCTTTCTCCCTCCCCGCGCTCTGACTTCTGCTGCCGAACGTGTGTACTATGTGATGGCGGCGAATCGCCTGCTTCGATTACCTTCCGAGGCGGCCTTTATCTGTCGGATAGAAGGCAAAGCTAATTTACGGCACCCTATCCGATCATTCGGCCACACGAGTCGACGCTGACTTGATATCGACTACTGGTGTGCCGTCGAATGCCTCGATCGGCCCGATCTTTATGCGTGTGCCGTCAATCTGGCGCACTTTGACGGGGTGAAGCCCGAGTGGATTAGGCCGGGACGGTGAGCGGGTGTAAAACACGCCCGTGACCGGGCGGCGCGGATCGTTGCGCGGATGTCCTTTCAGCACATCGCGTTTCGCTTCGTGCAGCCACGTGATCACGATGAGTTCGTGACCAACTTCCATTCCCAACAATGCATCGGCGAAGCGCGGTTGAATCTCGAGCCACGCGTCGGGCGCGCCTTCCGGCCCCTGCCGCGGCGCGTCTTCACGGCCCTTGACTGTCGAACGGATAAAACCAACCGGCTCCAGTGTGTAAGCGCTCATGTTTCCAACGTTGTTCGCGCTTTCTACGACGCAACTTCCAATCGGGCTTCTCCGATCTCGATGCCTGCTAGCGACAGCTATCGAGATCTAAACGCTGTGAAGCGACGCCTATCACAGGCCGCTTACGATGCGTGCTGAATTCGACGCCAGCGTATCGACGCTAGTGAGCAGCGTTAGCGGCGCTTGCGCGAACCACCGCGACGGGCGTTGACGTTTGGAACTTCTTCACCCAGGGCAGTAGCCAAATCGATTTGGTGGTCCTGCTCTTGCACCAGGATCTCGCGAATCTGTTCAGCCATCGCGTATTCTCCGAGCGCTTCACACTGCGGGATGCGATCGCGGTAATTACGAATGGTTTCGTTTTCATTGTCGAGATCGAAGCGAAGCATGTCTCTCGCGTTTTTCGATGTGCGCACCGGCTTCGGAATAACGACCGGCATTTTGCCGAGATAATCGATCTGCCGTGAAAGAGTCAGGGCGTGATCGAGCTCTTGCTTGGCATGGATTTCAAGCTGAGAAGCGATGTCCATGTATTCGGCGCCCTTGAGCACCTGGGAATAGACGACGTACGCGATGA
>DASXOI010000366.1:0-5531 GCA_036494375.1 Candidatus Udaeobacter sp. | reverse complement strand
CAGAATTCCAACGAAGTAAAATAATGGTGACCGGTGCGTGGTACCAGGGACTCCTCGGTTACGCTTATGCCATTTCTGGAGAACGACCGAAAGCCGAGCAGATCCTGCGCGAACTCGAACAGATGGCAAAACGGCAATACGTCAATTCGACAGCGTTTGCTGACGTTCATCTGGGACTTGGCGAAAAGCAGAAAGCTTTGGATTGGCTGGAAAAATCTTATGAGCAGCAGGAGAGCGCCTGTTGGTACCTAAAGGTTGATCCGATTTACGACAGCGTGCGCAACGAGCCGAGTTTCCAGGCGCTGGTCGAAAAAGTTTTTCGCGAAACACAGTGAAGATCGACAATGGAACCAGCGGGAGCCGAGAGACATCGACGGACGGGCCGGGATCAGGACTCGGGAGGAGTGCTATTGACGAACGTGGACGCGAGTCAATCAATTTCTTCTCCGAGCTGAAGCGGCGCAACGGTTACAAAGTCGCAGTTGCGTATGCGAGTTTCGTTAACTTCCCGATTTCCAGATAAAACCAAGCCCGTGCCGTCCGAGCATACCGCAGAAGTGAAATTCGAGATCGGCCATGTCTTATTCATCGACATCGTTGGTTACTCGAAACTGATGATCAACGAGCAGAGCGAGCAGATTCGAACGTTAAAGCAATCGCATGCCAAGGAGAACAGTTTCGCGTGGCCGTTTAACTGGCTCCCCTTGCCATGACTCGTACTTCGTAAATTTTTTCCACGAAAGATCTGTTCAATGCGCCCGCCGCCATCCAAGCACGCTTCCAACTTCGGTTTGATCAAGCTTCACTTTCGAAAAAGGAGCCGCACGCTCACCTATGAACAAAAAGGCGGTTCGCACAGCACGGCTGACATCAACGGTATCAGCCTACATGCGCATATACATGCGCTCTATGGGCTGGTGTTACAACACGCCGGAAACAATGTCCTGATGATCGGGTGCGGCGGCGGTACTCTCGGTACCATGCTGTCTCGAGCAGGGAAGCGGGTGTCGATTGTTGATATCGACCCGGTCTCAATCAAGCTCGCAAAGCGCTATTTTGGTCTGCCGCGAAACATCGCATGCCATGTAGGCGATGGGTTGGCATTCATGCAAAAACAACGCCGATGCTACGATGTGCTCATTGTGGACGCTTTTACCGGCGAGAATATTCCCGACCACATGAAGGATGCGGCATTTTTTGAAGCGGCCGGTCGCTGCCTGCGACGCAACGGCCTCGCCATGGTCAATGTTTGCTTGCACCGGAAATCAGATCCGACGGCAGATAAAATTGCTGCAGGATTCAAAGAAAGGGGCTGGTCCGTGCGTCTTTTGGATAGCCCGGGCGCGGAGCGTAACGCCATTGTGCTGATGGGAAAGGTGAAGAACCTGCGGCGGCCCAGGTTGTTGCTCGTACCTGAAGCCAGCTCAAAACAAACGGAGAAAGAACTAGCCGCCATGCGCTTCCGCCGGCGACGCTCGATCTGCTGAAACGGCGCAAGCGTCTGGTGACGGCTGGTTAGATTGCTGTCGCTTTCACCAGCCTTTTGACGAGACGATACACAGGATAGCTGACTGCAATTCCTATCGCAGCATAAAGACTGTTTTCGACGCTACTCACCAGGAAGGCAATCAAGAGGAGACCGGCCCCAACAAACACGATTGCTGGAAGCAGGGGATAGCCGCGGGCTCGGAACGGTCGCGGAAGGTCGGGCTCTCTCCAACGCAACACAAACACCGTCCCGAAGGCTGCTACGTCTACCAGCACACTGAACAAGGCGGTAAACGCGAATAGCTTCTCGAAACTGCCCATTCCAGCGAGCATGATCGCTACCAGAGCTGTTATTAACAAAGCCATTGTAGGTGTGCCTCCGGTGTTGATCGTCGCACCGGAACGAAAAAAAAGCCCATCGCGGCTAAGAGCGAACATCACACGCGGCGTGAAAAGGAAGGAAGCATTGATAATCCCAAGCAGGGAGACTAACATGATGCTAGTTACGATCTGGCTGCTATAACCACCGAAGATGAGCTGAGCGGCATCTGCCGCCGCCAGTTTCGAACCTGCTAACTTTGATATCGGCAACGCATGTAGTATTCCCAAGTTAATGAGCACATAGATAGCGGTGACCAAAGCGACGCCGGTAAAAAGCGAACGAGGAATGCTTTTCGCCGGATCGATGTTCTCTTCCGAAAAGTAAACCGGCGCATGCCAGCCGGCGTAAGTGCCGAGAATGCTTTGCATCGACAAAGCGATTGCGACAAACAAAAGCTTAGGATCCGAAAAGAGCGACGGCTTTACGCTTGAGACAGCAGTTAGTTGAGGGCTGAAGAAAAAACAGGCCGCTATAATAACGAAGAATGCGAGCACTTTGAACAAGCTCATGATTTCTTGGGCCCGGCTACCGACACGCAGACCGAGCCAGTGAAACGCCGTGAAGGAGATCAACACGGCGATTGCCGCCGGTGTTATGACGGCGGGACTATAAGAGAAAACTCCCGTGGCGTATTCAGTTAACGCAACTGCCAGATACGCCATGGAACTCGTCCGGAGAAGCCAATCGCTCCAGCCGACCAGAAATCCACCGAACTCGCCATACGCCCGACGAGCATAAACGTAAGGTCCACCGTCCAGCGGCAGCATTGTGCCCAGCTCGGCGTAGGTATTCGCACCGGCGAAAGCATACAGTCCGGAGACTATCCACACGCCCATGATCAGTCCGGCGTGGCCAAGCTGCGCCGCGACAGTCCCCGGAATCCGCAGAATGCCAATTCCGATTGTTCCGCCGATGCCGACCGCGACGCCAAAAGTCACTCCGAGGATCCGAAGCAGCCTCTCTTTGCCAAGCGAGCTACTATCAACACCCGGTTGTTCGGTTTCCATGCGTTCGGATTATCCGAATCCGTGCCGCACGACAAGAGCAACAGCAAGAGCATGAGCATGAGCATGAGCATGAAGGCTCGGTTACGCTGGTCTGGACTTCGCTCTTCCTTCTGTACAATTAGCCCTTCATTACTACCCAAGCGTGAATCCAAGCAATCTGCTAGCCGAGTTAAAGCGGCGAAACGTTTACAAGGTGGCGGTGGCGTACGCCGTCGTCGGTTGGCTGCTCGTTCAAGTTGCCACCCAAGTCTTTCCGTTTTTCGAAA
This sequence comes from Candidatus Udaeobacter sp., assembly GCA_036494375.1. GTDB lineage: Bacteria > Verrucomicrobiota > Verrucomicrobiia > Chthoniobacterales > UBA10450 > Udaeobacter. The sequence goes on along the minus strand of DASXOI010000366.1, from coordinate 2,388 downwards.
TTCCGAATTGGACAGTGCGCCTTGTTGTGCTCGCAATCCTCATCGGATTTCCCGTCGCGCTCATTATCGCGTGGGCGTTTGAATTGACGCCGGACGGATTGAAACGCACCGAAGATGCCGATCTCATCGCGCAAGGACACAGGAAACCGTACGTATGGATTTACGTCGTAATTGTGGGCGCATTGCTATCGATCGGTTTGTTTTTCATTGGTCGCTACACCGCGGGAGCCAAGGCCCCAGTGGCCTCACCTAATCAATCAGCGGCGAAATCGATTGCCGTTCTCCCGTTCGCAAACTTGAGCGCCGACAAGAACGACGAGTATCTGAGTGATGGCATGACGGAAGAATTGCTCAACGTGCTGACGAAGGTGAAAAGCTTGCACGTTCCGGGGCGCAGTTCGTCCTTCGCCTTTAAGGGCAAGAATGAGGACGACATCTTCCGTAAAGTCGGCGAGCAACTTCACGTAAATACAGTCTTGGAAGGCAGTGTGCGCAAAGCGGGTGACAAGCTGCGGATTACTGCGCAGCTAGTCAATGTAGCCGACGGTTTTCATCTCTGGTCCGAGACCTATGACGCGGACATGAAAGACATCCTCGCCGTACAAAGCGATGTGGCGAAACGCGTGGTCCAGGCACTGCAGGTCCAGTTAGGTGTCGACGAAGCGGCCGCGTTTGCGAAAAAGGCGACCGAGAATCCAGAAGCGCACCGTCTCTACCTGTTAGGCCGTTATCATTTCGCCAAGTTCACGCGCGCCGGTTGGACTAACGCGATCCACTATTACGAACAGGCCCTCCAGGTAGATCCGAACTTCGCTTTAGCGTACTGCGGGCTGGCTGACACTTACGGATGGGCTGGAGGACAGCTAATGCCCGGCCGGGAAGCTTGGGCCAAGGAAACGGAACTAGCGGAGAAGGCGCTGGCCCTTGATCCAAATCTCGCCGAAGCGCATCTGGCCATGGGGACAGCTCTCTTTAGCGTGCTCCGTCCATACGCCTCTGAGAAGGAACTCGACCGCGCGGTAGAATTGAATCCCAACCTGGCTCTCGCTTATGATCAATATGGTTGGACCTTCGCGGAGATGGGCCGGTTCGACGAAGCGATCGCAGCAGAAAAGAAGGCCCTTGAACTCGATCCGCTAAACACTTTCCTGAACACTGACCTCGCCTTCTTTCTCTACTGGGCGCGGCGTTATGAGGATGCGACGACGCAAATCCGCAACACTTTGGAATTGGATCCGAATAATGCTTTTGCCCATTCGATCCTGGGCTGGTGCTTGATCTCGAAAAGGAATACGGCTGAGGCAAGGACCGAGTTCAAAAAAGCAACGATGCTGGATGACCTGCCATGGTACATAAGTTCCCTCGGCTACGCCTGCGCGGTCAGCGGTGATCGTGCTAAAGCAGAAGAGATACTTCAGGAATTGGAGGACTTGGCGAAGCAGCGATATGTCTCACCGGCGAACCGGGCGGCTGTTTACTTAGGCCTCGGTGACAACGAGAAAGCTTTGGATTGGCTGGAGAAGGCTTATGACGACCGGGACCCCATCTTTTGGTGGATCAACGGCGATCAGCTTTATGACGGAGTGCGCGGGATGCCGCGCTTCAAAGCGCTGGTCAAGAAGATTGAGAGCACGCAAGCAGAATCAAACAAGTGAAGAGCAACAACTTCTTTGCCGAGCTCAAGCGGCGCAATGTTTACAAGGTTGCAGTCGCGTACATTGTGGCTGGCTGGGCGCTTTCTCAGGGCTTAGCGCAGGTTCTTCCAGTTTTTGATGTTCCGAACTGGACGATTCGTTTGATTGTCGTGCTGATCATCATCGGTCTGCCGGTTGCACTCGTACTCGCATGGGCATTTGAGATCACGCCGGAGGGAATTAAGCGAACCGAAACGGCCGACCGTATGCCTGCGGCCGCGCAACGGAAAAAACACACGTGGATCTACATCGTTGTCCTTGGAGCTATTGTTTCGGTCACATTGTTCTTACTTGGCCGTTACAGTGCGATCAGTGGAGCGCCTCGCGGCAGTGAAGCGGCTACAGGAATTCCACAGAAATCAATCGCAGTGTTGCCGTTTGATAACTTGAGCGGCGATCCAGAAAACGCCTACTTTGCGGAGGGCGTGCAGGATGAAATTCTAACTCGGCTGGCGAAAGTCGCCGATCTGAAAGTCATCTCGCGCACTTCGACGCAGCATTTCAAAAGCGTACCGGAAAATTTGCCGCAGATTGCGAAGCAACTCGGCGTCACGAACATCCTGGAGGGTAGCGTTCAGAAAGCGAAGGACCAGGTGCGGGTGAATGTGCAGCTTATTAACGCTCTGACTGACGCGCATCTCTGGGCGGACATTTACGATCGTAAATTGACCGATCTTTTCTCAGTCGAAAGCGA
>DASXOI010000365.1:0-1967 GCA_036494375.1 Candidatus Udaeobacter sp. | reverse complement strand
TAATGCTTCGCGTAGCAATCATGCGCCGATGCTTGTTAGGCAGCCTGATTTGGGTGACCCTCTCAGGGACGCCGGCGCAATCGGCGCCACAGGTTACGCCGAACGGATTTTTGGTGAAGTTCGATGTAAGCATCACCGCGCCCCCGGCAAACGTGTACCAGGCACTGGTTGGACAGATTGGTTCGTGGTGGAATTCTGAGCACACGTATTCACATGATGCGAAGAATCTCTCGATCGATGCGCGCCCGGGCGGCTGTTTTTGCGAGAAATTGCCTAACGGCGGCGGAGTAGAACATCTTCACGTGGTTTATGTCGCTCCGCCTCAAGTTGTGCGATTCTCAGGCGCGCTCGGTCCGTTACAGGCCTCCGGTATTGCCGGAAGCATGACATGGAAGGTAACCGGTGGCCCAGACACTACCCGCATCGAGGTGTCCTACAGTGTTGGCGGATTTATTCAGGGCGGCTTTGAGAAAATTGCGCCAGCGGTAGAAGCCATGCTCAACGAACAGTTTAATCGGCTAAAACTGTTCGTTGAGACCGGCAAGCCGACTACAACGCAATAAATCGTAGCCTGCCTACGATGCTATTGTTGGGCGCTCCCGTGAAACGCCGGCGTCTGACACAGATGCCCTACAATAACGGATTACACTTAGTGAATTTATTGCCGTTAGTCATTCGACATTCGGATTTCGCCATTCTATAGACCTGAAAGGTCGGAGTTGACGCAGCGACACGAATGTTCGTCGAGTTATCCACCATCTGCCATGATCTACACCTGCCCGATGCATCCGCAGATTCAGCAGGATCGCCAGGGAAACTGCCCGATCTGCGGCATGACGCTGGAGCCGATGACGATCGGGGCGGGGGATGGAGAAGAGACACACGAGATCGAATCACTCTCGCGCAAGTTCTGGATCGCGCTCGTGCTCACGATTCCAGTCCTGATCCTCGCAATGGGCCATGCAATTCCCGGACTGCATATTGATTCACTCGTTCCGAGACACATCAGAAAGTGGGTCGAGTTTTGCCTAACAACGCCGGTGGTTCTTTGGGCAGGCGCCTTTTTCTTTACCAGGGCGTGGCAGTCGATCGTCAATCGCAGTCTTAACATGTTTACGCTGATCGCTGTCGGAGTCGGCGCAGCTTATGTCTACAGCGCGATCGCGGTAATAGCGCCCGGAATTTTTCCCAAATCCTTCCGCCGGCATGGTGAAGTCGATCTTTACTTTGAAGCAGCAGCGGTCATCACGACGCTTGTGTTGTTAGGCCAAATGATCGAGGCGAAGGCGCGCAGCCGCACCGGACAGGCAATCAAAGCACTGCTGGGCCTCGCAGCAAAAACCGCGCATCGGATTCGGAAATCTGTAGCTGCGACGTCCTCGTCGCAGGGGATCGGCGGCGGGGACGCCGCCGCCACGAACGGACAGGAAGAAGAGATTGCTGTAGACGCAATTCAAAAACACGACCTGCTGCGTGTACGACCAGGGGAAAAGGTGCCCATCGACGGCGTGATCGTTGAAGGCCAAAGCAACATCGACGAATCGATGATCACAGGTGAACCAATGCCGGTAAGCAAAGGCGCAGGTGACAAAGTGGTCGGCGCCACGGTGAATCAGACCGGCTCGTTCTTGATGCGTGCGGAGCGAATCGGATCGGAAACGCTGCTGGCGCAGATCGTTCAAATGGTCGCAGACGCGCAGCGCAGTCGCGCACCGATTCAAAAACTCGCTGACACGGTTTCAGGTTATTTCGTGCCAGCGGTTATCAGCATTGCAGCAATTACATTTGTCGTGTGGTCGATTATCGGTCCGCCGCCGGCTATGGCTTACGCTCTGGTGACTGCGGTATCCGTGCTGATTATTGCATGTCCATGCGCGCTCGGGCTTGCGACCCCGATGTCAATTATGGTCGGCATCGGGCGCGCTGCGCAGGCGGGGATTTTGGTAAAAAACGCTGAGGCCATTGAG
>DASXOI010000364.1:0-6519 GCA_036494375.1 Candidatus Udaeobacter sp. | reverse complement strand
GAAATCTCCCAGAGCCGCCACCGTGCAGTTGGCAGGAAGAGTCGGACCAAAAGCGTTGCCGATGCGAACGTTGTTGTTCATGTACCAAATCCATGTCGCGCGGGTCGCTGAGTTAAAAAGCAGGTAATCAGGATGATCGTCGCCATTAAAATCCGCCACGCTCGCCACGCTCCACCCTCCGGGCGGAGTTGGACCGTTAGCACTGCCGATCCGAACATTGTTGTTCATATACCAAAGTGCCGTCTGCCGCGTGCCTGTGTTAAGAAGAAGCAAATCGGGTCTCGCGTCACCATTGAAATCCGTGGGCGGTAGTGATGGATGGATGCGAACATAATAGATGTCTTCCTCGCCATTGAATGTGGCTGCATATGCAACGTTGGCGCTGTCGTCATCCGAAACGACTGTGATGTAATCGCCGAGCTTAGACTGATTCGGATATCCGATGAATGGATTAAACGGATTGCTGACCGCGACATTTGGCGACCAGGTATTTCCGCCGTCGATGCTGAAAGAATAGAAGAGCTGCGAAGTGACGTTGTTCGGAGAGTTACGCGTATCGTACCAGACGACATCGATTCGACCGCTCGGCGCGACCGACAGCGTGCCGAACCAATGCCATTTCGCGTGATTAACGGGATCGTCATTGATCCTGCGCGGCGCGCTGAACGTGATGCCGCCATTGGTGCTGCGGACAAACTTCACATCGCTGCCATTACTAAAGCCGGATGGCTGAATACTCGCCAGCATATAGACGTTGTCGTTGGTGCTCGTGCCCGAGCGATCGACGGCGAGAAAAACCTGTCCCACTAATCCTTCCGGATTGATCGGTTCGCCGAAAACAATGTCGCCGCCGAGGTTTACGGCCGTGCTTCGGTCAAAAGCCGGAACTACACCGCCGTTCTTGGCGTTTGTTGAGCGCACACACCAAATCCTGTTAGTGGTCAGATTCACGCCACCAACAAAAAGGTTGCCCGCCGAATCGACGTCCAATGTGCCCCATGCGGGGGAATTCGGAATGTTGATCGGATTCATCCAAGTCAATCCGCCATCGGTTGATCGAGTGAATTGTCTACCGCCGAAGTTGTTTCCATCGGTGCTCCAGTATTGATATTGGAAACCGCGGCCGGAACTGTTGCTGTTATCGATCGTGAACCACTGCTTATCACCGCCGTCCGCCGGTCCGACACGCGTCCATGATTGACCGCCGGTGATTGATCGCCACAAGTCATCGAAGAAGTTCTGAACGAGACTGAGATAAAAAAAACGGCCGGCAATGTCGGAGTTCAGAACAGGATCGCTGCGGAACACATTATTTTCCAGGACGCCGGGAGCAATCCACCTCGCGCCGCCGTTTGTCGTGTATGCAAAACCTGCCTCCCGGAAATTCGAGGCAACGCTGCTGAACTGTCGCCAGCCGATACTCATCCTGTTCGGATTGTGACGATTGACGCAAATGGACGGCTCATTCGCAGCGTCACCAACCCTGTTATTACCGTTCGCGTCGACGTTAACTTGATAACTTGTGTACGGACCGAAAAGTGAGACTAACGCCGGCGAGATTCCTAGTATTGGCGCTGCGACCGCTGGCGAATTATCGTATTTTTCGAGCGGCTCGGTGGGAAGCGGCTTTCGCGCAACTCTTTGACTAAAAGCTGCTGAAACTAGCAGCAGAGAAACAGTGGTAGACAACCCCAGTCGCAACATCCCATGTAATTATAAGCCGGAACTGTCTCTCGCGCACGTTGCAAAAGGTGACCGGCGGCTCGCTCCCCTCTCTCCCTACGAGACCGCCGGCCAATCAACCGAAAAGATTATTGCGGCTTCCCGGTCTGCGTGACCGGAGTTTCGCCGGTCAGCCAGCGTTATCGTGGTCTTGCTCGTACGCCCGGATTGCTCGGCGTGTTTGTGGCCCCAAGACGCCATCGACGGATCCGTGGTAGTAGCCAGCCCGTGACAGCCGCCGTTGCAACTCGGAAACTCTGGAATGACTAGTGTCGCTGTAGTGAGACTGATACTCGGCGCCATGTCCATTCCCATAGCCATTGCCGTACTGGTTCCCCCCGTAAGGATAATCGTAGCCGTAGCCATATCCGCCACCGCCGTAACCGTACTGGTAGGCGCCACCATAGCCGTAAGGATAATAGCCGTAGCCGTAATATGGATAGCCATAGCCGTAGTCCCAGCCAAAAGAAGAACCCCATCCCCACCACCACGGAAAGCCGAAGCCGCCGATGAAGACTACATCGTTGCCGTGATGATGGCCGCCATGCCAATTGTTGCCGCGCCAGTTTCCGTTGCCGTGCCAGTTTCCGCCATGGCCGTTATTGCCATGCCAATTCCCGTTGCCGCCATGGTAATTAGCGCCGCCCCAGCGCGCGCCTGGGCCCATGCCGCCACGAGAGAAACCGCCGTGTGACATCCCACCACTAAAGCCGCCGTGGGACATTCCACCGCCGCCAAAGTGACCGCCACCGCCGCCGCCTCGACCACCACCACCGCCGCGCTGAGCATTGGCGGTGAACGGCGCAGCAAGCGTTGAAACGAGAAGACAAATTCCAAAAACGAAGAGCTTTGAATTAATCATAGTAAAGTAAGGGTTCTGTCCGATTAGACACCGACCAGCACGGAAAGTCGCATTCTTTTTTTGCGAGATGAGAAAAAATGCCCGGCCTGTGTATATGTTCGCCGATTTTTGTGAAAAGAAACGACCGGTGGCTCGATTCCTTGTGATGCGACGCCATCGGTCGAATGCCTGATTATTGATCCTGACTAAGCCAGCCCCAAAGTGTCGAGCAGAGGTCGGCTAATTGTCCCGTCCACGGCCATACCATTTCTGCTTTCAAAAGCCGCTATGGCGCTGCGGGTCTGCGGTCCGATAACTCCGTCGACCACGCCATGGTAGTAACCGAGTCGGCCAAGACGCCGCTGCACAGCTGCAACCATTGACCCATTATAGCCGTACGTCGGCGTGTAGTACGAGTAATAGTTGTTGTAACTGCTGTACGGATAACCGCCTCCGTAGGAGTACGGGTAATATCCCCAGGATGTACCGTAACCCCAGTTCGAGTACGGCGAGCCTGAATAGTAGCTGTACGGGTAAGCAGATCCGCCATAGTAATAGCCGGTGCCGCTTCCATAGTAGTTGGTGTAATTACCCCTGCCGCCGTAGTAACGCGTCCCGCTGTATTGGCGGGTCGCATAGGACCGGGTGCCACCGTAACGGCTTCCGCCGTGGTAGCGAGCGCCGCCCGTCCGCGGGCTAATGTCTTGAGTGTGGCGCATCACCTGCGTGGTGTGCGGAGCTACTCTCATCGCCTTGGACTGCGACATGCCTGTGGATTTCTTTGCCGGTTTGCCAAATGAAGGCGACGCAATCAATGCGCTTGCCGCCAAACAACCGATGAAAAGTAAACGTTTGTTTTTCATGATATTTCCTCCCTTTTTGATTCCCTCGCAGCTGCCCCAAAAGCATTCTGAGTCGCCTCGATGGGCATGCCCGGAATTGAACCTTGGAGACTGCCGCGACTTACCTCTGTTTCGTGATTGCACCACCTCGCGGATGCGTGGTGAACATACAAATTGCTGCTGGTCAGCCGCCCGCCATTGCAAGTATCATCGTCGGATAAAATGATGAAATGCGCCATGGTTGTTTTGTGTTCTGCAGTGACGTGGCAGGCGGCTTACGCGACACAACCCGAACACAGTACTAGTCCGTCGCGGCAATTCGTGATTTACGGGACGGACGCGAAGGTGCGCGGCGCAATATCAGGCCTCGCTGAACAGACCAAATCTAATCTTCTCGGGCTGTTACGGCAGCGCGACGACTGGAAGACGCCTGTCGTGGTCAATTTACAAGCACAACAGTCAAACCTTCCCGAAGTCCCAGCAGCTGATCTGCGATTCAGTCAAACCGGTTTCGGCATCAAACTGCAACTCGACCTGACTATTTCCAAAAACGTCGACGTCTCACTGGTCGAACGCGAACTGCTCCGCGCGATTTTGCTCGAAATGATTTACCGCAAGCAACCGCACATTACTGCGGGCGCAGTGCTGGTAGAGCCGCCCGATTGGTTGATTGACGGCGCGCTCGCTCTGGCGCCGGGCCGTGAGCGTGTACCGTTGATCGAGACACTAGGCAACACCGAAAAGCCTCTGCCGTTAGAAAAATTTCTTCGTCAACGTCCCGGCCTTCTTGATTCTACGGGCCGCACGCTTTACCGCGCATATGCTTTTGCGCTAGTTCAAATGCTCCTGGACGGAAAGAACGGCGGGCCGCAATTGGGCAAATACATCGATCATCTGTACGACTCTTCAAATGATCCGGTCGCGAATCTCAAGGCGCAATTTCCGTTACTGGCGGATGACGCCGAGAGAACGTGGCAGCTGGCGTTGAATCGTTTAAAAAGCTTGCAGACATTTCGGTTGCTCACCTTCGCAGAGAGCGAGCAGCATCTCGATGAATTGTTGAGCGTAAAAATTTCGGAACCGAAGAAGCCGGTAAAGGTGGTGCGCTTGGACGAACTGGCGCAACACAAACTCTCCACAAGTGAGAAGATGGCGCTTGATCAGTTGAAACGCGATTTGCTGGTCCTTGTTCCCCAAACCAATCCGGTGCTGCGCCCGATAGGCCATGAATACCAGGAGATCGCTACCCTGCTTGGCCGCGGGAAGCGTCGCGGAGTGCCGAAGCGTCTGGCGCGTCTGGGACTCACTCGACAACAGCTCGCCGCGCGGATGACCGAGATCGACGATTACATGAATTGGTTCGAAGCGACACAAATGAACAGCGGCAGCGGCAATTTCGCCGGTTACCTTAAAGCGGTGGATCAATCGCAACTTCCCGCCCCAAGGCGTCGCGACCCGCTCTCAGTTTACGTCGACGCATTAGAGGACCAGTTTGGGGACTGAGAGCAAACAAATAGGAGAAAGCCGATTTCTTAGTCTGCGCGCCGTACTAGCTGGGGTTATTTGCGCAGCCGCAATCTCGTCGATGGTAAGCGCAGCGCTGCTGGCTTGTAAGACGCGATAAGTCCGTTCGAAGGAACTTCGGCGCGCCAAAAGTAGCAGCTAATTGTTCGAGATTGACGTGTCTGCCTGTTTTTGGGTAAGACTCGCGTCTACCAGAGTTTACACGCGCTATGAAAACACGAATCGCAGTTCTTTTCTCCGCGGCGCTGGTTTCTTTGATGTTGGCTGGAACACTGCTGGCTTTCTTTCGGCTTGGGCCGGAAAGGAATGTTTCGCGAAGAAATTTAACGTTTGCGGAACGCGTCGTTTACCAGCGAGCGATTGAAGAAGTTTACTGGCGCCATCGAATTTGGCCGGAGGAACGTCCCGATCCGAAGCCACCGCTCGATTCGGTCATGTCTCAGGAGCAGCTCAAAAAAAAAGTCGCCGCGTATCTGCGTGATTCAGAAGTGCTGCAACATTCCCAGCAGGGGCCGATTACCGCCGAGAAGTTACAGGCGGAAATGGATCGCATGGCTTCGCACACCCAAGAACCCCATGCCTTGCGCGAAATCTTCAACGCACTCGGGAACGATGCCTTTGTGATCGCGGAGTGTCTGGCAAGGCCAGTATTGGCTGAGGGTTTGCTAAGAAAAAGCCGCGACGATTATCAAGAACTGTTGGACTTCCAACGAGGAAGTGCGGAAAACCAGAAAAGAAAGCCAGTCGCAGCGGTGAGGGGTAGCTATACGCTTCCCGTCATAACGACTGCCCCAAACGGATGCCTTGAGGATACGTGGACAGCTACCAGCACCACTAACGCACCTGCACCGAGAGCTTCCCATACAGCAGTCTGGACTGGGAGTGAAATGATCGTCTGGGGTGGGTATGGTGGCAGCTATTTCAACACGGGCGGGAGATATGATCCCAGCACGGATAGTTGGGCGGCCATCAGCACCATGAACGCGCCCACTGCGCGAGGCGGTAACACGGCAGTGTGGACTGGCAGTGAAATGATCGTTTGGGGCGGAGATAACGGCCAGAGTGTGAACACTGGTGGGAGATACAATCCTGCAAACGATACCTGGACAGCCACCACCACAACCAACGCGCCACTTGGTCGAATTTTTCATACGGCCGTCTGGACTGGTAGCGAGATGGTCGTCTGGGGCGGTTGGAATGAGATTGAACTCAGAACCGGCGGCAGATATAACCCGAACACAGATAGTTGGACCGCTACCAGTAATACCAACGCGCCCACCGCGAGGTTCAATCACGCAGCAGTCTGGACCGGTAGTGAAATGATGGTCTGGGGCGGTTGGAATGGAAGCAATGCTTTCAACACCGGTGGGCGATACAATCCCAGCACCGATGGTTGGACAGCTACCAGTACCACCAATGCGCCCACTCCTCGTTACGATCACACGGCAGTGTGGACCGGTAACGAAGTGATCGTTTGGGGCGGAAGGAATGCCGGCAATTATTTCAATACCGGCGGCAAATACAATCCCAGCACAGACAATTGGGCGGCCACCAGTACGACCAACGCGCCCGGAGCCCGGTTTAGTCACA
>DASXOI010000363.1:0-2478 GCA_036494375.1 Candidatus Udaeobacter sp. | reverse complement strand
AGGTCAAAACAAGTTGCGCCACTGCTCTGATAATGCTGATTTCAATCTGATGACTAAGGGACATGAACTTCGTCTCGCAAAGCGCATGGCGCGTCTCGGCACCGAGACCGCCTTCGAAGTGTTGGTGAAGGCAAAAGCGCTGGAGGCAAAAGGCCGCGACATTATCCATCTGGAAATTGGCGAGCCAGATTTCGATACACCGCCGAACATCATCGACGCGGGATGCGCCGCGTTGCACAAGGGCTACACGCATTACGGGCCGTCGGCCGGGTTAATGGAGCTGCGGGAGGTCATTGCGCAACACGTGAGCGAGACGCGCCGAGTAAACGTCACCCCAGACGAAGTGGTCGTTGTTCCCGGCGGCAAGCCGATCATTTTTTTCTCCATTCTTGCGTTCGCCGAAGAAGGCGATGAAGTCATCTATCCAAATCCCGGGTTCCCGATTTACGAGTCGATGATCAATTACGTCGGCGCGAAAGCGGTGCCGATCCGGTTGCGGGAGGAGCTCGATTTCCGGCTCGATGTCGATGAGCTCTCCAGTTTGATCAACGATCGCACGAAATTAATCATCGTGAATTCGCCGCAGAATCCGACTGGCGGCGTACTCGAGAAAGAGGACATCGATCGCATCGCGCACGCCATCGCCGATCGCAACATCATGGTTCTCTCAGACGAAATCTACAGCCGGCTCATCTTCGAAGGTGAAGAGCATTCCATTATGTCAGTGGACGGCATGAAGGAGCGCACGATTTTGCTCGATGGTTTTTCCAAAACCTATGCCATGACTGGTTGGCGCATGGGCTACGGTGTGATGCGTCCTGATCTGGCGGCGCACCTAGCGCGACTGATGACCAACTCCGCTTCATGCACCGCAAGCTTCACACAGATCGCCGGTATCGAAGCGTTGCGTGGGCCGCAGGACTTGGTCGATCAAATGCGCGTCGAGTTCCAGAAGCGTCGGGACGTGATGGTCGCCCGTCTCAACAAGATCAAAGGTTTCTCCTGCCGCTTGCCGAAGGGCGCGTTCTATGTTTTCCCCAATATCACGCAGACTGGTTGGCCATCGAAAAAACTGGCCGACGCGTTGCTCGACGACGCTGGCGTGGCCGCGCTTTCCGGTACCGCGTTCGGCGCTTTCGGCGAAGGTTATTTACGCTTCAGCGTCGCCAACTCCATCGAAAACATCGAGAAAGCGCTCGATCGCATCGCCACTTGGGTGAGCAAAAATCTGTAGGACAACCGCTCCGGTTGCCGATTCGAAGGTTCGGCAGGCGACGCGCCTGCCCTACAATAGAAAAATTTCTGCGTTTCTGATTTCCTGATTAGATTGTTCTGCAACGATGCCTGAGAAAAAACGTTTCCGCGTATTTGCAACGGCGCACATCGGCGATGCGGCTGAGAACCGTCTGCGCGAGCGCGGGTACGATCTCGAAGTGTTTGAAGGACCCGAGGCGCCGCCGAAGAAGCTGATCGTCGAGAAGGTGAAGAGCGACATCGATGCGTTGATTACCACCCTCCGCGATCCGATCGACGCCGAAGTTCTCGAAGCAGGGAAGGGGACGCTCAAGGTCGTGGCGCAGATCGCCGTCGGGTTCGACAACATCAATCGCGCCGACGCGAACCAGTACAAAATCCCGTTCACGAACACAGCTGACGTGCTCACTGAAGCGACCGCCGAGTTCGCGTTTTTCATGATGGGCATGCTGGCGCGCAAAATGTGGCAGAGCGAGCGCCTCGTGCGCGAACAGAAGTGGCCGTCTTGGCATCCGCTTCTGCCGTTCCTCGGCGATGAAGTCACCGGGAAAACCATCGCCGTCATCGGCACCGGCCGCATCGGCCTGGCGATGATCAAGAAATGTTCGGGGTTCGACATGAACATTCTTTGCTACGACCCGGCCTATCAGAACGACAAGTTCGTCGCTGCCATTCAAGAATTGATGGACTTGCGCCACGCGCGCGGCATTCAGAACGAGAAGACCTGGATCAAATACGTGGAGTTCGAGGAAGCGCTCCGTGGCGCCGATTATGTAACGATCCACGTACCACTGTTGCGCGAAGGCGAAACCGATAAACCGACGTATCACCTCATCAATGAGCGAACGCTCAAGCTGATGAAACCAACCGCGTACTTGATCAATAGTTCACGCGGCCCGGTCGTGGACGAAAAAGCGCTGGCGACAGCGTTGAAAGAAAAAATCATTGCAGGCGCCGCGCTCGACGTTTTTGAAAAGGAACCACTCCCGCCGGGCTCGCCATTGCTCAATCCTGAGATCGCGGATCGCTGCCGCGTATTCCATCACTTCGCCAGCGGCGCGCGAATTACGCGGCTCGATGTCGATCCCGACAAGGGCATGGCCGGCCGCTGCGTCCAGGGATTGATCGACGTGCTCGAAGGCAACTATGGCGGTGACCCGACCAAAATGCCGTACGTCGTGAACAAGGAAGCGTTCGCGAAATAGGCGGAAAACGTCGAACGCT
>DASXOI010000362.1:0-9033 GCA_036494375.1 Candidatus Udaeobacter sp. | reverse complement strand
AATGACGCAGTCGACGGGGTGCCGGAGCTGGCGACGCGCGAACAGCAGTTAGCTTGGGCCGCCGTGATGAAATCTGAGTTTGCGTCGTTGCGAGCTGCGGACGAGAGCGGTGTTCCAACGCTGCTTGACACCTACGGAGCCACTAATCCCGCTGAGTTTTTTGCCGTATCAGTTGAGGCGTTCTTTGAGCGGCCGCATGCGTTGCGCGCCCATCATCCAAAACTGTATGCTGAGTTGCGAATGTATTTTCAGCAGGATCCGATTGAATTTTTCGCTGAGAGATAGCTTTGTAACACAGCCATCGTGGCTGTTTGTCCTGCGAGCATCCTGCTTGCACGAACGTGCAGGCTGGGAAGCCTGTTCGACGGATCAGGCCGGATGCCTGAGTTACGATGTAACCGCTCTTCAGCTATCGCGGCTCCTTGCGCGATTATCGAGATAAGGATCGAACGAATCGGATCGCTTCACGCGTGGCCACCGATACCTCAGAGTATAGACAATCGGTTACTTCTGATTGGATCGAAAGCTACGGCCGCGGCGGAGGCGTAGGACGAACTCTGGGAGTTGGTTCATTCCTCGGAGTTGGCGTCGTCCTAGGAGTGGGCGTAGGCGTAGCTGTCGCCGTAGCGCTAGGTGTAGTCGCTGCTGTAGGTGTAGCTGTCGCGCTCGAAGTCGCAGTAGCAGTAGCTGCAACTGTCGGTGTCGCAGTTGCAGTTCCTGTAGCTGTCGGCGTCGGGCTAGCGGTTGTCGACGGCATGGGTGTAGGAGTTGGAGGCGCTTGCGCGCAGTATCTCCCGCCGGTGTTAAAGTAAACCTGAAGCTCGTAATTGAACCCACCCCAGGCGATCATTTCACTACCGGTCCACACTGCCGAGTGATTGGCTCGACTAAAGGGGGCGTTCGCGGTGCTGGTCGCCGTCCAACTGTCCGTCCCGGCATTGTATCGCCCGCCTGTGTTAAAATCGATCACAGGGCAGCAAAAAACCCCTCCCCATACAATCATTTCCGCGCCGGTCCACACCGCCGTGTGCGAGTCTCGCGGCGAAGGTGCATTGTTCAGGCTCGTGGCGGCCCAACTGTCCGTGCTCGGATTGTATCTGCCGCCAGTGTTGCAATCGTGAAACATTTCATCCACGCCGCCCCAGACGATCATTTCATTACCGGTCCACACCGTTGTGTTGTGGACCCGGCCTGCGGCTACATTGACAAGTCCAGTGGGTGTCCAACTGTCGGTGCTGGGATCATATCTGCCGCCGGTGTGCAAAGCGTTCATCGAATCGCTTCCGCCCCAGACAATCATTTTGCTCCCTGTCCACTCCGCGGTGTGCTCCCATCGTGCGGAAGGCGGATTCACGGTGCTCGTCGTTGCCCAAGTGTCAGTGCCGGGATTGTATCGTCCGCCAGTATTCAAGTTACAGTTAAGGCCACATCCAAGTCCGCCCCAGATGATCATCTCGCTGCCGGTCCAGACCGCCGAGTGTTGAGCTCGTGCGGCGGGTGCATTAGTGGTGCTGGTCGGTGTCCAGCTGTCACTTATCGGATTGTATCTGCCGCCTGTGTTCAGCAAGTTCGTGCCGTCGAACCCGCCCCAGATAATGACCTCGCTGCCAGTCCATACCGTGCTTTGACTGCCTCGTCCCTCAGGTGCGTTGGTGGTGCTGGTCGCTGTCCAACTGTCTAGTGCTGGGTCATATCTGCCACCAGTATTTAGGCCGCCAGGGTTGAAGTTTCCACCACCCCATATAATCATCTCGCTACCAGTCCAGACTGCGCTTCGAGTCTCGCGTGCCTCGGGGCCATTCACAGTCGTTGTGGCGGTCCAAGTGTCGTCGGCGCAGGCCATCGCAACAGAGATTTCCGGCAGCTTGTAGTTTGTTGTAGGAGCGCTTACCGCATCGCGGGCCCCGGCGTTTGACACAAACCCACCTACACCGTCATGTGCCCTCAGCTGGCTAACCAGTCGTTCTGCCAAAATGGGTCTGGCAAGGCATTCAGCGATAACAAGGGGGTCGTTTCCCAACGCTTCAAAGAGTTCGCGCAACATATCAGAGTCTCTCGTGTGAGTAGCCATTCGCTCCATCTCAGCTTGAAGCTCGCTTGCAGTGATTGGCGATCCCCGCTGTTCCGCAACGAGTTGCGATTTACGAAGATAGTCTTGGACCTTTTGGTAAATCTCACGCTGTGACACAATCGCATCGATAGGCGGCTTCGGGTCCGGATTATTTTTTGGCCAAATCCGATGACGCCAATAGATGTCTTCGATCGCGTACTTGTTCGCTACACGCTCCTCAAACGTGAGCGTTCTAGCCGAACCTTTCTCCCCTGCTTGGGTGAGTGGATATGCGCATAGTGTTACTGTTTCCACCACAACCGCAACGCCCGACCAGAGGAGGAAAAGAGCAGAGCTTGGAACTTCATTCATCACTTTTACCGGCAAACGACTTTGCCATCGATTCAGTTGCAGTCGTATACACGATCAAGATAAACGTGAAAATGATTAGTAGAATCGTAAGTGATGGCGGGATGCCAGCAGTGGCCGGTCGGATATGTGATTGACGTGAAGTCGAACGTGGGGTGGCCCACAGCCACGCTATTCGCGGACAGCAGAGTGAATCGCGTAGGCGCTGAACTAAAGTCACCGCTCATGGTCACCAACAGAAGTCCGCCGAGAGACACTTGTGCTGAAACGCTGACTTGAGGTGTGGTTGACGGGTCCTGCGGGGTAACATTGCACTGCGTCGTGCCGTGCGTGGCGCCGCTGGTCAGACTGAGATTGCCACCGATAGTGAGTGCTGTACCTCCTCCTTTTGGCGCAAGCGTGCCGTCAACGGTCGTCCCATTGGTAGTGCTAACGGTGCCATTACCAGTTAACGTGCCCGAATCCCACACGTGAACGTTCGCTGCGGTGACGGTTCCGCTGTTGATGACTGTCAAGAGGCCAGTCCCGCCAGTGGCGCTTGTGGTTCCGCCAACGTCAGCCTCGCCGCTGATTATCCAGCTTGAGCCTCCACCATCTACCGTTGCCGAGCCGCTCGACACCCAGAGCTCGCCCGCCAACGACGCGATTGATGCACTTGCGCTGTTAACAGTTCCCTGGGTAATTGTCAGCTTGCCTACACCTCCCTTGCCGACGAAAATGGCTTCGACGACGTCCAAATCGCCAAAACCGGGGCTCACCTCGACTGCGCCGGAGTCGCCGGCATTTAGGCCAAGAGTCAGGGAGAGAGCATTGGCCATGGGAAAATCGGTATAGATCTGAGCGGTACCACCATTGTTGATTTGTGCGTCAGTGGCGGAGTCCGGTTTGCCGCTGCTCCAGTCCGCTGAGACGAACCAACTGTCAATTCCATCGGTCCAAGTCGTAGTCGCCCCAAAAGCAGCCGACATTTGAAGCGATAGTGCTGTCATGATGAGCAGAAATGCTCTTCTGATGAGGATTCGTGATGTTTCTGAAGTGAATTTTGTTTTCATGGATTTGCCCCTTTCGTAGGCAATTGTCGGCTTGATGAATTTTGTTTTGCAGGTTTTCGCGGTCCCAAGCGTTAGTAAATCCGCGAAAGACATGTCAAGCTTTCTTAAGAAAAATTGCTTGAGGGATAAAAGCTGCCCGATCCGTCCAGAAAAATCTCGGTTTTAATCTCAAGATTCCGCCGCGCGGAATCCGGCGTTTCACCGACCTCCGCCTTGCCGACGAGAGCGGTGTACCGACGCTGCTCAATACATATGGAGCCGCGGACCCCGCCGAGTTTTTGCTGTATCGGTCGAAGCATTCTTTGAGCAACCGCGTGCGTTGCTAGCTCGTCATCCGAAACTGTACGGTGAGCTACGAACGTATTTTCATCAGGACCCGGTGGAATTTTCTGCTGAGCGAACAGATCGGAACATGGGCTTATAGCCTGTGCGCCCAGGGGGTTTAAAACCCGCTGTTCCCTTTCAGCGGAGTGCAACTCCCGCTGGGCGCACAGACCTAAAGGTCTATGTTCCGATCCCTATTGCGGCTGCGGGACGATTCGAAGATATGGCTTCGGGGCTCTCCAGCCTTGCGGATAGCGCTTCTTCGCCTCCTCGTCGGATACAGACCCTGCGATGATAACATCTTCTCCGGGCAACCAGTTCACCGGCGTAGCCACCTGGTGCTTCGCGCTCAGTTGCAGTGAGTCGATCACTCGCAGCACTTCATCGAAATTCCGGCCAGTTGTCATTGGATAGACAAGGATCAGCTTGATCTTCTTGTCCGGTCCAATGACGTAAACATTCCGGACCGTCGCGTTGTCGGCTGGTTTGCGCGATTTCGCGTCGCCTTGCGTATCGGCCGGCAGCATTCCATAGAGTTTTGCGACGTTGAAATCGGAATCCCCGATGATTGGATAATTTGGCGCATGACCCTGAGTTTCCTTTATGTCCCTGGCCCATCCTTCGTGATCACCAGTAGAATCGACGGATAATCCGATGATCTTTACATTTCTCTTGTCGAACTGCGGCTTTATTTTCGCCATGTATCCAAGCTCAGTCGTGCAGACCGGTGTGAAGTCCTTCGGGTGCGAAAATAAGACCGCCCACGAGTCGCCGATCCAATCATGGAAACGGATCCGACCCTCAGTTGTTTGTGCTTCAAAATCTGGTGCTGTATCGCCAATTTTCATTGTTCTACCTCTTCGTTTGTTTCTCGGACCTTATTTCAAACACAGACGCTAAAGTCAATAGTTACCCTGCGAGATCAATTCGCAGAATTTTTGCAAATCGATATTGCCACCGGAGACGATCGCGACGATCGGCCCTTTCCCAGCTTTCCTACTCAACGCCGCAGCGACTGGCAGTGCGCCTGCACCCTCAGCAATGACACGTGCTTTTTCAGCCAACAGTCGCATCGCATTTTTTGTCTCCTCAAGAGTCACAACGAGATAGCCGTCCACAACCGGTTTCATTCTTTCCCACATGCGAGGGAACATGCTTTGACCGCCGGCACCATCCACGAATGACGGTTTCCAGTCTGGAAAAACCTGCGGCGAACCTTGGTCGAACGACAGCGCTGCTGGCGCTGCAGTCTCAGGTTCAACCCCGAATATTTTTACTTCCGGTCGTAGCGCTTTGATTGCGCTGGCCACGCCGGTAATTAACCCGCCGCCGCCGATGCTGCCGATGACAGCGGTCACTTCTGGCGCGTCTTCGAGAATTTCCAAGCCCATCGTGCCGTGACCGGCAATGAAATCGTCGTCATCGAACGGATGAATGAATGTTCCATCAACTCCCGCGAAGGATCTTTCATCCAGGGCTTTCCAAGCGATTTCATAGGGGACCGGAATGAGCGTCGCCCCGAGCGCTTTCATTCGCTCCAATTTTGATTTCGGCGCTGTTTCAACGACCACCACGGTGCTCGACACGCCAGCCGCTCTCGCGGCATAAGCAACTCCCTGGCCGGCATTCCCCGCACTGATTGTCCAAACGCCGCGTTTGCGATCAGCCTCAGGTAATATTGCGACGGCATTAGCTGCCCCGCGTAACTTGTAGGCGTTGATCGGTTGCAGATTCTCCAGCTTCAGGCGGATGTCTGGAAACTCTGGTCCAAGTTCGAGGCGAATCAGTGGCGTGCGTACGATCGTCTTCCCGATTCTTTCGCGCGCAGCGCGTATTTGTGAGAGCTCAATCGGTCGAACGGCTTCAAGCGTCGTTGACATGCACTAGTGTAGAGGTCGCTTCAATCGCTGCAATCCAGTCTTGTCATGTTGAGCCGGGCGAAACATCTCTGGCTTTGCTTAAGAGGTGCGGCAGAAAAAATATCCGAGATTTTTCGCTTCGTTCAGAATGATATTGTGGATCATGGGAAAGAACAGTTGAACAGTTCTGGCGTCGTGCTCATCTAAGCACTCACTATGAAAAAAATGATCACTACAGTTTTAGTTGCGGCTGCGATGCTTGCTGGATCCAGCGCGTTTGCAGGTGACAAGGCATGCTGCGCTAAAGGCGCGGCGAATGGGCACTCTATGGCCTGCGTTAATTTGGCCTCATTGAGTCTCACCTCGGATCAGAAGACCAAGATCGAGGCGTGGCAAGCCGAGTGCATGAAGGCAGGCTGCACCAAGCAAAGCCGTGAAACATTCCTGACCAACGCGAAAGCAATTCTTTCCGCTGAGCAGTTCGCGCAGCTCAAAGCCCAGTGCAAAAACATGGGTGCTTCGAAGAAGAGCGCCTGATTTCATCTGATTTTCGTTAAGAACGATCGCGCCGCTGAAAAGACGCGGCGCAATTTTTTTTGCGTCTCACTTCCCAGTCCGCCTGTTCGCGACATTGACATCTGAACTCATTTCAGAAATGGCGCTGTCATGTTGAGCGAAGCGAAACATCTCTGTCTAATTCCGTCCACATTTAATCCGAGATTCTTCGCTTCGCTCAGAATGACATTCTAAGGGGCTTAAAAAGTTTTGTCAGAGTCCAACAGAATGGTAACCGGCCCTTCGTTAACTAATTCCACCGACATCATTGCGCCGAAAACTCCCGTCGCGACAGTGACGCCCAATCTGCGCAGGGCGTCCGCAAATTCTTCGTAGAGGTTCTGTGCTTGTTCAGCGGGCGCTGCGGTAACAAAGCTTGGTCTGCGCTGGCCGCGCGCATCGCCATAAAGCGTAAACTGGGAGACGACAAGGGCGTTTCCTTTTACCTCTAGCAATGAGCGGTTCATTTTTTTCTCGTCGTCCTCGAAGATCCTTAAGTTTGCGATTTTCTCGGCCAAAGCTGCGGAGACAGCAGAAGTGTCATGGCGGCCCACGCCAATCAGGATCAAAAGACCCGTCATGATTTCTCCCGTGACGCTGCCGTCCACGCTTACACGTGCGTGGCTAACACGCTGGACAACGGCTCGCATTTGCTGACTACAGGATTTTCTCCAGCAAATCGGCCAGACGCCACCCCGCTTTGTGCAGCTCGTCGCGCACGATGCCGGTTGCCCACACGCGATACAGCGTTCGATCTGGCGCCGATTTTTCGATTGCCTCGCCTGTCGCAACAACGGGGTCGCCGTCAAGCAACGGCTTTACATTCCTAAACTCCAACCGCTCATGCGCCTCGCGCGCGATCGGCAGGATTTCGTCCGCCCAAATTTCGGCATAACTATCGATCGAGACATTCGATGGCATTTGCCAATTACGAGGTTCATGCGTTGCCAGTTCATGGACCAGTCGCTGCTTGAACGGGGCGATCTGCATCTCGAACTCTGCCTTCGGCAATGCGCCGGGCACCTGAGGAAAGATTGCGTTTACAGTGTCATAATCCCAAAACCCGTGGAATTTCTTCTTCCGCATACCTCGCCGGCGTGGCGGTTCGTCGCTTAGTTCAATCGTAAATGTGTTTCCCCCTTCATCCGCCAAGGCTGATTTGTCTTTGTCGGGATCGGTGGGGCGTCCTTGTGCATCGAAGTACGCGGCACCGACGTGCAACGGCTGATGAATATCAGCCACGAAGTGGGCAAGTAGAATGACCGCAACAGCTTTCGTGATCTTGCGTTCATTCTGTCCGGGAATTCGCCCCTGCAAGACATCAATGCAGAAGGGAATCATGTGCACGACATCCCATTTGCTCCGACCTGCGTGTCCGTCACGATATTGTTGCGCCGGCATCACCGGGACATCAGTGTAATGAAACCAGTGGTGCGAAGGCGCGGACGCATTGGGATCGTGGGTTGGCTGGTTCGCGCGCCAGAAATCACGCAGTTGCCTGTCGAGACTGCGATGGGCGGAGTAACGAAACGATCGTGGATCGTCGACCCCTTTTTTGTCCCACCCTTTAATTTCGTCTGCCAACAGGGCCGCCTTTTCCAAGCTTAGCCCATCAAGTAACCCATAGACCTTTGCGGCTGTCGGCGTATTCGCCAGGCGCTCATCTGCAATCGCGCCGACGATTTCGTGTCCCAGCGGCCCGTAAGCAAAAATCGAAGCGCGGAACGCGATGACAGCGAAAGCAACGAAAAGTGCGCGATGAGTGAAATTCATCGGGAGTGGAGTCTGCCAGTTCGGCTGAGTTGGTGACAAGCTTACGCTTTGGTTCGAATCCGCGAGCAAATTTCGTCGATTCGCTTTTGCAGTTTAGGAAAGTGCGATCCTGACCAGTAGATCTGTTTGCATTCAGGACAGCGGCGGAACTGGTCGTAATAAATTTTGGTGAGCGGCTCGAGTTTGTCGATTACGTCCGCCTTGGCTGCCTCTTCCAGCGCTGCGTTACATCGCAAGCACCGCGTGAAGGGTGCGATCAATTCCGAAAGATCAAAACGGCGAACGACTTCGATGGTTTGTTCGTCGGCATTTTGGGAGCGCGGGCAATATCCATGTTGCACGATCGCGTGCATGAGCAGACGCCGATCACGCGTCAAGAGTGCTCGATTTTCGCCAGCCATCACTTCGAGCAGTTGGCGGTCATCAGCGCTTTTTGGATAGGCTACATCAAATCCGAGCAGACGAAGATTGCGCGCGAGGCGTCCGAGATGTCCGTCAGCAACAAATCTTGTAATGCCAGTAGTTTGTAATCGTTTCTGCGTGTTGAGCGTGCCATAATTCTCAACCGCAAAAACGTCTACTTTTGCGTCATTGGCCAGCGTGTGATCAAAACCGACCGCCTGTTCATCAACCAAGATCAAATCCACTTCCGGGTGCGGCACGCCACATGACTCAATGATGTCTTTAATGGACGTCTTTTCCGCGAGCTGCCGCTCGATTACTGCGTCGCCGGATTTTGACCCGAGAAAAATGCTAAGGTCGCCGTGAAACCGAAGCCGGACCTTGAACGGGTTCACGTCAATTTACGATTCGCGCATTGGCATATGCGTACTCAAAGGCAGTCGCGCGTGGGCGACCCTGGAGCTTGCCGGGCCCGAGCGGTTCATCTTCGCCGAAATAACAATCGATTTGCCATCGCCGCAGACCGCCGCCGGTATCCATGATCTTCCAGCGGTTGCTCCCAAAGATTTTTTGAAGTTCCGACGACGTTGTCTCTATAACCGCCCCGCGGCGCAAGCCACCGTGCCCTCCCACCATCGCCGCCGAATAA
>DASXOI010000361.1:0-8910 GCA_036494375.1 Candidatus Udaeobacter sp. | reverse complement strand
ACCTGTCGAGGCTGCACATCTATCTCTCGTTCGCAGTCCTCGCAGTGCCGCTGTATTTCGCGTTTCTGCATCGCGAAAGGTACCAGGACATTTCCGCACGCTATCAGTCGGAGACTGTCCTGCAGCGGCGCGTCCGCGGCGCCCCTTCTCTTGCACCTCCTCGGCCAGGGTGCGTAGCTCATCCTGACGCTGCTTTAGCTGCGCGATTTTCTGCTTTAGCTCGGTCGCACTGAGTCGCTCCGGCCCGGCTTGCTTTGCTTCCTCCGCATCAACCTCGTCCAGCTCTCGAAGATAACTGCTCACTTTCTTCTCCGCTTCCTTTTCTCCCGGCGGAAATCGGCGATCGTCTTGAAGTCGGGCCGCAGTTTGCGCACCAGCCAGATCAGTTCCAGGTTGCGCCCCGCTTCTCGTTCCAAGCCGCGACTGGAACGCACCCGGTTCAAGTAACCATAGAGAAAAAGCCAGAGCAGATCGCCCGGATCGTAGGGCGGCCGCCCGGTCTCCGGCACCTGCGCTCGGGCAAAGCCGGCCGCTTGCAGGTCGAGTTGGGAGACAAAGGCGTCGATAAAACGCACCGGGTTCTCCGCCGCAATGTAATCCTCTAGCGCCTCGGGCAAGAGGAGCAATTCTTCCCGTTCGCTCCCGCGGATGTAATTCATGGAAACGAAGCTTGCCAGAAGGCCGCAACTTTGGGTACAAGAAAATCACCGCCGCATGGAAAACTTTTCACACAGCCTCGCGCTGGAGCGAACCGCCACCCGCCGCGTGTCCACATTTCAGATGATCAAAACAGTTTCAGTTGAAGCCACGCTCGCCCTCGGTGGCGGTCGCTCAGCTTGTCCTCGTTAGATGAATAGCGTTATTCGCCAGCTCTTAGCGGTTATTAGCGTAGCCGGAGCTTTCCGAACAGTCCAGATCGCGGCGGTGCCGGTTGTTTTATCGCAGCAATTGCTGTCTTGGTGGGTTTCCAGTGCAGTGGATGCAAAAGGAGTGCGGCATCAGACAAAGGATCACCCTAAAGGCCACGCGCCGTGGATGGCGGACGTAACGAAGCAAATTGCGCCGGAGTATTCCAAACTCGATCAAGCACATCGCGTCGGAGGGTTTGGCCTGTATCGTGTCGTCGTCGACCTGAAAACAGGTTCGGTCAGAAAAGTAAGCGTGATACAATCAACGGGAGTTGCCACGCTGGATGCTAGCGCGATGAAGGCGCTGGGCCAATGGGTCTGGAAACCCGGAAAGTGGAAAGAGGTCGACGTGCCGATTGCTTTTATGCCGTTTTCCCGATGATGGATTCATCTAACAAAGCGCTGCAGCCGACGGCTACCCGCTGCGCGTTCACGTTTTATCATGATTGAAACAGTTCAGGAAATTATCAGCCTCGCTCCCGGTAGCCGCGGCTGAGCTTCGTCTCGTTAGGTCTATGCCGCGCGTGCTCCTGGAAATATTAATGTTCGCAAGTTCGATCGCTGCACAACCCGCCGAGCCCGCGCCAGTCGATGCTCCCTACAACGCAGTCTTCGACGTATGGCAGCTGAAGATCTCGCGAAGCACGGCGCACCCGACGCACTGCGGACGATCTTTCTCTCAACTTACTCCTTAGTGACACAGAAACCGCCACACCCCCTCACATAAGCCAATGGCCCCATTGCGAAATACATTCAGCGTGTTTGCCACGACACCCTGCCGTGGTTTATCTCTGTCTCGTTAGGCGGATTTAGCCATGGGAAACCAGCCGACCAATGATCTGATGGCTGATCAAACAACGAAGCAAAATATTGAAACGACATCCGGTCCAGACCAGGATGGGCCGATCTGGGGCTATCATTTTGTCCCCAACCAACCAGCACGGTCAATCACTTCGGAGGAGGCTGTGCGGTTTTTGTTTTTGACCGCGCCAAGTCCCGGCCAGCCGGCTGAATTCCTCTGGTTGCATTTTTCCCTTTCTAATGCGGCTTCTGAGCCCTGGCTACGGCGGTATCTGACCTTGCCGGATGCTTTTTATGAATCGTTACAAAGCGATGTAGACGCCACTCATTTGGAGCAGGACGGAGACGCGCTGGTGGCGCGCGTCCATGATGTGCTTTTCGATTTCACATTCGACGTTCCAGTTGCGACCACCACTCTTTGCGTAAAGCCGCGCGTGTTGGTTAGCGCGCACATTCGGCCCTGGCGCTCGATTGATCAGCTCCGGGCGGCGGTGCAGGGGGGCCAGGTTTTTCACTCGGCAATCGAAATTCTGGCGCGCTTGCTGCGAGACCAGGCCAATGTGTTGATCGATATTGTGCGGAAGGCTAAAAAGCGCGTGGGTCCAATGGAAGAGCAACTGTTGGCCAAGCGCGTTTCTGTCAGTCGCAGTGAACTAGGTACCCTGCGGCGAATGTTGGTGCGACTTCAACGGCTTTTAGCCCCGGAACCGGCTGCATTCTTTCGCCTTCTGAGTCGGCCTCCTGATTGGATTTCACAGGACGAGCTTCAAAACCTGCAACAGGCCGCAGAGAAATTCTCTACCGCCATTAGCGACACAGCAGCCCTGGTTGAGCGTGTTAAACAACTTCAGGAAGAGTTGGCCGCGCTGGTGAGCGAACAGACCAATCGGACACTGTTTGTGTTAACGATGGTAACTGTGCTGGCTTTGCCGATCAACCTGGTGGCAAGCTTGTTCGGCATGAACGTTGGTGGTATCCCGCTGAATCAACAGCCTTACGGTTTCTTTTTGGTCCTGGGACCCCTGCTAATCCTGACGGCGTTCCTGGCGTACTGGACTCTGGGCAGACGGCGTTACTAGGAAGTTCTGACTAACGAGCTGTAGCGGCGCTTTCTAAGCGCCGAACTCTCGGCGGTCATAGACCGCCGCTACAGAAACAAAGCCCTCAACTGGTCACTGCAATCTTTGCAGTGAAGAGATGCCGTAGTTTTCCTGAAGCGTCGGAGCTTCGGCAGCGACCTGCGACGCGTCGAGCTCAATCTGCTTGGGATCTTCTTCGGTCTCAATTTTGATGAAGCCTTCTTCGACTGGTTTCTTTACGGCTTCGGCAAGATCGTCCAGCGATTTGATCTCCTTACCATTGACCTTTTTCACCGTCAGGTATGCGAGATCGTCGTAGCCGATTGTGCTGTTCGCAGGAAGCACCTGACTGAGGATTACGACGCGGCGATTTTTCTCAGGAAAAAGTTCGGATTGAAAATGGTCCATGTAAACCAAACGCTGCGGCGCTTCGCGTTGCCAGTTGGGTCCCCATTCTTTGAGATACTGCCGCGATAACTCCTGAAAAATCAGGCCACCAAGAACATAGTACCGTGGCGCTTGATCGAGGGAATACGGCGGACTGACGTAATCCTTCGCGTCGCGATGTTCCAAGGTCACGTTCAGCTGCATTGGCTTGCCGTCACGCTGGACGTGGAAAGGAACAACATCGCCAGCGTACGCGTGCGCTGTCAGCAGATTGGTGAACTCGATCTTGCCGTACAGCGGATCCACGTAGTTGCCATTCTCATCAACGTCGTGATTCCCGATCGCAGTCACGATGTCGCCTTCCTTCATTCCTGCCTTATTTGCGGGCGTGCCCGCCTCCACATTGGTTATGTAAACTCCGCGCTTGCCATTCTCGCTCGCGAACTCTCGCAGCGCGGGATCGCGCGTCGGAAAAAACGAGAAGCCAGCCGATGGGAAACCACGGTAATTCTGACTCTCAGCTTCCTTCAAGAAATGCGTGATAATCGGGGCGGGGATCGCATCGAGCAATTGTGAGCGCGAATCGTAACGCAGCAGCAACCCTGCCAGCTTGTTTTTCTTGACCAGCGGCACCGTGTAGCTGTTCTCCCGGTACTGCATCGGAATGCTGACGCGATAGGTGAGGAATTGTCCGACGTCGATAGGATAGGGCATCATTTGCACCGTCGTCACCAGACCTTCGGTCGCGAGCAGTGCGCCTGTCGGTTCCAGTTGCCAGGCCGCGAGCCGGTCGCCAACGACTGTGTCTGATGTAATTTCGAGGGGTGTGATGCCGTCGAGAAAACTTTTCTCGGCCGGTTCGAGCAATGCCAGGTTCGCTTCATAATCGATTACGCGGACATTCGCTGCGGTTTTTTCGCCCGACTCTGCGCGCTCGAGTTCGACGTAATTTTGGTTTGTTACCAGATCGGCAGTGACAAGGACGCGACCGTTGGGCAAAACCGCGCCGAGCGCGCGCTTCGAAAAGGGCGCTTTCTTTTGCCACGGCCGAAAATAATCATATCCCTGTCCAGTTACATTCACTCTAACGAGTGCGAGTTGTTTCGGGTTGCTAGCCGTGGTCGGAATGGCCGGTTCTTTCTTTGCCAGCGCGCCGCTGACTGCGACGAGAACAATGCCGAAAGTAATAAAAGATTGTCTTCGCATGTTAGTTTTTATCCTCTGCGGCTGCGATGCGCGATGCGGGCTTGTCCTGGAGATTTTGCTCTTTCAAAACGTTGTAACGCGTCTTGATGCGTTCGCGCGCGGCTTCCACTTTGTTGCGGTCGAGCACCAGCGGAGGTCCGTCGCCGATCATTCGAATCACCAGCCGCTCCGGCGCTTGGGCAAAAGCTTCCGACAGTTCATTGAGCGTCAGAATTTTTTTGCCGTTTACTTCATCCACTATCCCGCCCCGATAAGGCGTGAGATAACTGTTGATCGGGTCCGGCAAAATGTTGCTGAGCACAATGACATCAGGATGAGCCAAATAAATTTGCTCCAGGACAAAGTATTCGAAGAAATGCCGAAGACGGAGGTCCGATGTGCGATACGCTTCGAGCATGTCCAGGTTTAGCGGTTGAAATAACAGTCCGCCGTAGAGCACATACCGCGGTCGCACATCGTAGCTGTGACCTTGAATCGAGTATGGCCATGGCTTGAACAACTTGATGCTGACTGTCATCGGCTGTTTGTCCCGCAGGATGTCGAGTTTCACCGAGTCGCCCTTGAACTTGCGCTCCACGACTTCCTCGAATTGCGAGCGTTCGCCATCTAACTCGACGTTCGCGTCGCTCGCGATCGGATGGCCTTCAATGGAAAGAAGCACGTCTCCGCTCTTGAGAATGCCGTCTGACGGACCCGCTGCCACCACGGAACTCACAAGCACGCCGCGATCGTCGTCTTGCAATCCGAGATATTTTCGTTGCGTTGGATTTTGAAGTTTCGCATAAGTGATCGCCAGATCGGGGTATTCGTCGTACTGCCCGTTACTAATGTCCTTCAAAAAGCGGTTTATCACCGGAGTCGGAATCATGTAGGCGACGCCCTGAGCGACGTCGCCGCTATAACCTTGAAACGCGACGCCAACGACCTTGCCGTCCTGCATAACCGGACCGCCACTGTTGCCCGGATTGATCTGCGCGCTGATCTGGATTGCCAAATGCTGGTCAACTGATGAATGCGTGTACAACTGGAAATCAACTCGCGACACGATTCCGGTCGTGACGGACATCCGTTCGCCGCCGATCGGATAACCATATGCCGACACGGTCGATTCCAGGGCCGGGATGGCGCCAAGCTTTAGCGGCACCATGTTTTTGAAAAAATCTTTCGCAGGCACGGTGACCACCGCCAGATCGCAATCGTTGGCGATGAATTGCACTTGCGCGGGATATTTGTTCGGATCGCCGTCGCGCTCCACCGTGATATAGCGGCTGTTCGCGACGACGTGCGCATTTGTGATGATACGGTTGCCGTTGATTACAAATCCTGCACCGACGCCGCGCTGGAGCGAGCCCGCATTCCACGGGGCCTTGTAATCGGGATCCACCGACGTGGCTGTGATTCGGACAAGGCTTTTCTGGACCGGGCCGTTTGGTTTCGGCGGGAGGATAGGCACCGGCACGGAAACCACCGCCTGGGTAGGAGGAGTCGATCGCGACATGCCCGGATGTTCGGCAGGGATCCGCGGTTCGATGGGAGGCGGCGCCGGAGTACCTTCCTGGGCGTGAGCAAAAGGCGCGAACAGCAAAGCAGCGTAGCCGATGATCAAAATGCGTTTCATGGACACAAAGGTTCGAAAGTTAAACAGCCTTAGAGAAAATCAAGGTGGAGGATTTCAAATTGCAACTGCTCTTTCGGCCACTTACTGACACGTCACGGCCGTCGCGCGTTCAAATCAATGAAATGGCTGACCGAGCTACGTCTGCCGAAACAGGTCGTTCAACTCGGCGGAAGGCGCGTTACCGGCCAATAGGCTGAAGGTACCGTTTGCTTTGATATCTTTTGCTGCTCGAAGGAAAGCGCCCCAGGCTGCCAGCGCGAGACCTGAACCGACGGAGATGCGCCGCACACCAAGGTCTGCGAGGCCGGACAATGTAAGCTGATGATTGAATCCGGAGATGAGGACGTTGACCGGTTTTGGCGCGATGGCGTTTACGATTTGCGCGATTTGATCCGGGTCAGTGACTCCTGGCGCGTATAGACAATCCGCGCCTGCTTCAGCGTACGCGCTGAGTCGGTCGAGTGCTGTGTGCAGAGCACTGGGATCACCGACCAACCACGCTTCGCAACGGCCGGTTAAAACCACCCCGCTTTTCGAAGCATCGATCGCCGCACGCGCCGCTCGAATCCGTTCGATCGCGAGCTTCTTCTCATACAGCGGACAATCGTTGCGCCCGGTGCTGTCCTCGATGGACAAGCCCGCAACGCCCGTCTCGACGCAGAGTCGCACGTTCGCCGCGACATTTTCAGGCTCATCAGCGTAGCCGGCGTGAAAATCTGCGTTTACCGGTAGTGCGGTTGCGTTAACAATCTCGCGGATATGTGCGAGCATTTCGTCACGGGGAACGCCGCCATCAGGTTTGCTGCGTGAAAAAGCGAATCCTGCCGACGTCGTGGCGAGCGCTTTGAACCCAAGGCGTTCGAGATAAGTTGCGGTGCCGATGTCCCACGGATTCGGAAGAACGAAGCAGCCTGACTCGTGCAGCGCACGAAAGTTTCTGACGAGCGATCTTTGCGTTGATTTCATGTAGATAACGTACGCGAATCCAATGTCGGCACGAGCCATCGCGCACGTAACTCAGGTATCGTGCCTGATCTGTAGCGCAGGCTTCCCAGCTTGGGATTCCACAGACAGGGATGCCCGTAAGACGAGAGAGCCAGGATGGCGGTGTTACGTAGCGCGCCCGGCTTTCCAAATCTGCCGAAGCGGACCCTCTACACCGTAGATCGGATCGTAATCGGGAATTGGCAGAGCTGCGATGGTGTGATCGGATTTTGGCCGTTCTCCAGGCAAACCGCGAAGCAAATCCCACTGGCGTCCATCAGGATAAGCTCCTACGACGCTAAAATCCGGACTCGCGCCGATGTTGCGATGCGCTACACCTGCCGGAATGAGAATGACGTCGCCGGAGCGGACCTCAACGGTCTCGCCGTTCTCGCCGCCGAGCCGCAGTTTTGCAGTGCCGTCATAGACACCGAGCACTTCGTGCGCCGTGCTGTGATAATGAGCAAAGGAATAAACGCCATTTCGCCAGGAGTTGCGCCAGTCGTTCTGAGCGAATGCGCGATCGAAAACCGAAGCGCGATCCTGCGCGTCAACTGTGATCGCCGCCCGATATAATAGCACGGGCAGAACGCTGCCCGGATAAACGCCGTCGTCCTGAAAGTACAACTGCTCCGGCTCGACCATTTCTTGCTTCTCAGCCATCGGAAAAACACTCATAAATTCCACGGCAATATCGCGTCAACAGAGAACAGCGGTCGTATTTAATTAAATCCATCGCAGACAATTGCGTGTTGTGTCTCCGAGTGTCACTCATATTGGCACTGTCGCCAATTAATTCTATATGCAGCAGCCCGAAGGCGTATCGCAGTTAGTCGAACATCTTTTTCGCCACGAATCGGCGAAAATGGTGGCGACTTTGACCCGAATTTTCGGGATTGAGCATTTGAACCTGGCCGAAGATGTCGTGCAGGAGGCACTGGGTCGCGCATTGCAAATGTGGCCATACCGCGGCATTCCAGAGAATCCTTCCGCATGGATCATGCGCGCGTCACGCAATCTGGCACTCGACGTGATCCGTCGAGAAAAAGTTTTTCGCGGCAAGGAAGCGGAAATCGCGCGGCTGATCGAGGCCAGCGGAGCCTCCGCATCCCAAGCGCTAACCTTTTCAGAAAACGAAATCGCCGACGACCGGCTGCGGATGATGTTTGTCTGCTGTCATCCGATTATTCCTCCGGAGGCGCAGGTCGCGCTGGCGTTGAAAACGCTCTGTGGTTTCAGTGTCACCGAGATCAGTCGAGCTTTCTTAACCAGTGAAGCGGCGATTGCCAAACGATTGACACGTGCAAAACAAAAGATCCAGGAGGCGCGGGTTCCATTTGAGATTCCGGTCGGCGTTGAGTTGGCGCAGCGACTCGAAGGTGTGCTGCAATCGCTCTATTTGCTCTTCAACGAGGGGTACAAAGCATCCGGTGGCGACAAGCTAGTTCGAGAAGAGCTGTGTCACGAAGCAATCCGCCTCACAGAATTGGTGGTAGAAGGTCGCGCTGGAAATCAGCCAAAGACGCATGCGCTGCTGGCGTTAATGTTGCTCAATGCTGCCCGCACTCCGGCGCGCGAAGATGATCAAGGCAACCTGCTTCGACTCGAAGAACAGGATCGTAAACGCTGGGATCAAACGATGATCGCGCGTGGAATGTCGCAGCTGCACGAATCGGCGACGGGTGGCGAGCTCAGTGAATATCATCTTCAAGCAGGGATCGCCGCCTGTCATGCGACTGCAGTCGATTATCAATCGACCGATTGGGCGAGGATTCTTTCACTTTACGATCGATTAATGGAATTTGAGGATTCGCCTGTAGTTGCGCTCAATCGCGCTGTGGCAGTTGCAAATGTTCACGGGCCAGACGCGGGATTGAAAGCAGTGCGGGCGATAAGAGACCGCGAGAAATTAGCTTCGTTTTACTTG
>DASXOI010000360.1:0-1996 GCA_036494375.1 Candidatus Udaeobacter sp. | reverse complement strand
TGGAGAGCGGGCGAACCTCTCGACCCGGTCCGAGAGCCGTTGCTCGTCCTCGATCAGCTACAAGGAGCAACTGGGGTCGAGTTTATTCGCCGCGCAATACCTGCAAACTCCGGTGCCGCCGGGCGGCAATATGCTCAAGCGTGAGTGGCTTCGTGATTATGAGATTCCGCCTGCGCCCCAAGCTGGTGACGAGATTGTTCAGACCTGGGACACCGCCATGAAAGCGGGCGAGGCCAACAATTACTCCGTCTGCTTGACCGTTAGAGTGCGCAACAGGAATGAGTACTTCCTGATTGACGTATTTCGTGACCGCCTTGAGTTCCCGGAACTCGCGAAGTTGGTTTGTGCACATGCACAGCTCTTTCGGGCGACCGCGATTCTAGAGCATTCCCCCGTTGATCTGAATCGATTTTGGGGATTCCCTTTTCCGGCTTGATGAGCGATTCTGGGCTTCCCCCCTGATTCGGAGGTGAGCGATGTCGCGGGGCTACTCGCTTGATTTGCGTGAGCGTGTGGTCGCGTTGGTCGCTGAGGGAATGTCGAAGAGTGCTGCGGGCCGGCATTTGCGGATCGCGGAATCGTCGGCGATCAAGTGGTGCAAACGACTTGAAGAGTCGGGAAGCCTTGCCGAGAAACCGGGAAGAAAGCTCGTCTACTCGCCGCTGGAAGCCCATGCGGATTGGTTGCTCGCCTTTGTCGAGCGTCGCAGCGACGCCACCCTCGCCGAGATCGTCGCTGCGATATCGGAAGAGCGGGGACTGTCGATCACGGACAGCTCCATCGCGCGGTTTTTCAAGCGGCGAGGTTTGAGCTATAAAAAAAAACGCTGCACGCCAGCGAGCAGTTGCGAGCCGATGTCGCCGCGGCGCGCGAAGAATGGCGGAAGGCGCAGCCCGCGCTTGATCCAGAAAAGCTGGTCTTCATCGACGAGACGAGCACCAACACGCAGATGACGCGGTTGCGGGGACGCTGCAAGAAAGGCGTGCGGCTGATCGACCGTGTGCCGCATGGGCACTGGAAAACAACGACTTTCGTCGCCGGCCTGCGCAATGACGAGATCGTTGCGCCGCTCGTTCTCGACCGCCCTATGAACGGGGCGGCCTTCCAGGCCTGGCTCGAGCAGGGGCTGGCGCCCACTCTCGCGCCTGGCGACACGGTCATCATGGACAATCTGCCGGCCCACAAGGTCGCAGGCGTGCGCGCCATCATCGAAGACGCAGGCGCCAAGCTGCTCTACCTGCCGCCATATTCGCCCGATCTCAATCCTATCGAAATGATGTTCGCAAAGCTCAAAGCCCTGCTACGCAAGTTCAAAGAGCGCGCTATCGGCGCCCTTTGGGATCGCATCGGAGCCGTCCTCAGCGAGTTTACCCCCGACGAATGCTCAAACTACCTCAGACACGTCGGATACGGTTCAGGTTAGCCGGGGGATGCTCTAGTCGAGGACAAAGTCTCGGGGACATCGTTGATCCAAACGGCGAAAAGGAATGGGTTGCAAGGAGTGGTCGCCATGAAGCCGTCGTCCGACAAGGAGTCGCGCATGTACGGTCAGACGCCGAAGCTCGAATCGAGATCGCTCTTCCTTCCGCGATTCGCGCCCTGGCGCGAGGATTTCATGGAGGAGTATCTCTCATTCCCCAAAGGTAAGTACGACGATCAAATCGATGCGCTGTCGCAATTCCTTGAATGGCGGGTCAATCGCGAGAACGCGCTATTCGAATTCGATTTTGGTGATGACGACGACGTTACGGGACCCAGGCGCAGCTTGGACTATTTCCTTGGCGTCTAGTTGAATCGGAAGTCCGACACAGTATTATCGCGGAGCCTGAACCATGTTACGCAAGTCTGATTACGATTTCCAGAGTCTGGGGCGCGTAATCGCCGTCCGCGGCGAGTCAAAAATATTTCATCGTTTCTCTCATGCCGCGCTTCTTCGAGGCAGCGATCTCCTCCGGGGTAGGCCCGCCCGTGACCTCGCGTTCGAACTGCGCGAAGG
>DASXOI010000359.1:0-4910 GCA_036494375.1 Candidatus Udaeobacter sp. | reverse complement strand
CGCGCGAGCGTTCCGCGAAACTCAGCCGTGTTCCCGAGCGCGGCACTCTTCGACACCAGCGGCAATGTCACAGTGCCGATGGCGACGCCGAAAATTCCCAGCGGCAATTGCATCAGACGAAACGCAATGTTGAGCCAGCTCACCGGGCCATTGCCGAGACTGGCCGCAAATCCGCTGTTGATCAGCACGTTCACCTGCACGGCGCTCGCCGCGATGACCGCCGGTCCCATCAAGGTCAGCACGGTGCGCACACCTTCGTCGCGCCAATGAAAATCCGGGTGAAACTTGTAACCGACTTTCCACAGCGACGGAAATTGTCCGATCAATTGCCACGCACCACCGACCAACGTGCCGATCGCCAGTCCGACGAGCGAGCGCGAGCCAAAATGCGGATCGATCCAGTAACCGATCGCAACCCCTCCAATGATCGAGCCGAGATTGAAATAACTCGACGCCATGGCGGGCGGACCGAACACATATTTTGCGTTCAGCATTCCCATCACCAGCGCCGCCAGCGACACCATCAACATGAACGGCCACATGATCCGAGTGAGTAAAATCGTGAGCTCGGTTTTGTCGGGGGACCAACTTCCCCACGTCAATAGATCCACCAGCTGCGGCGCAAACACGATGCCGAGCAGAGTGATCGCACTCATGAACACGGCCGTAAGTGTGGCGACCTTGTTCGCCAAGCGCCACGCCGATTGATCGCCTTCGACGGCGATCTTTTTCGAGAACGTGGTGATGAACGCCGTCGAAAGCGCGCCCTCGGCGAAGAGATCACGCAACAGATTCGGCAACCGAAACGCCATAAGAAACGCGTCGAGATTTCTTCCGGCGCCGAACAGCCCGGCAAACACCATCTCCCGCACGAGCCCAAGCAGGCGGCTCGACAGAATGGCGATGCCCACCACACCCGTCGCGCGGGTGCTCATTCGCCGGTCGTCAGTGGCAGCCATCGGCGAACATTTTGTAGGGCGTTTCTGTGAAACGCCAATTCTATCTAACCACGAATCCCGCGACTGCGGGACGAATTGCTTCCGACGCCGTTAAATCGTTGAACCCGACCGGAGAGACACCACGGAGGCCACGGATTGCGCGGATCACATGAACCTGGGGAGCAGTCGCCGGGGCGACTTGATTTCGGCGGCCCCTCCGAAATGATCTGTCTTCCAACGACCAATACACACGAATGAAAACGAATTGCTTCGACGCTTTTAAATCGTTAAACCGGATCGGAGATACACCACGGATGCCACAACGCGTTGGCTAAACACAGATTTCTTGCGCCTTCGTTAACTTCGGCTGTCCGATCGCGGCGGAGAGTTCGGCAGCGATTTATTATCCGCCAAGCATAACGTCTACGCAGGTTGAGAAGAGTAGCCGCAGCCCGCTCCACCGGGCTGCGGCCTATCCACTTCATCCACTTTATTGAAACCGCGATGAACGCGGGCCTAACCTACCTGAAGGAATACGCAATCATTACAAGTTTGTAATGATTGGCAAGCAGAAACTTTTTGCTTGGAAAGACGCGAGACAATCATGCGTCGCGGGCGAAAGTCCGCATTGATTTACGCGTTTTAAGATCAAACCGCCGAGGGGAGGTCTTTGTTCAATTACTGGAATGTAATACTAAAATTTTGGACGCTTCTGTGGTTAGGCCGTAGCATGAAAAACTATGAAAACGGCGAAAGCACTCCTGACGATAGGAATTGGTTTGGGGCTTACTTTGGGCGCGGCTGCTGAACCTGGAAAACATCCAGGCGAAAAGGTCGACCTAAAGTCGCTTCCCGCATCCGTCCAGAAGACAGTTAACGAAAAGGCGGCAGGCGGACAGATAATGAAGGTTTTCAGGGAAGATGACCCCGATGGTAAGTGGAATTACGAGGTATCCATCAAAGCGAACGGTAAAGACTCCCTGTTTGAGGTTGATCCGAACGGGAATTTCGTAAAGCAGCACGAATAATCCCCAGCGCTAGCTGAATATTATTTCGGCGTTCCCGAGAACGGCAGGGTAATTGGATAGCATCTGCGCTAATGGGCTTGTCCAGAGCTCATGAGAAACGCGCGTGTTCGACGCAAGGATGCTGTAGGGTGCGCTGTCCCAGCGCATTCAACTCCAAAAACTCCGCTGGCGACAGCGGACTCTACAGGCGGTTGACACAACCGCCCCTACAAGTGTGGGATCGCCGCGATAGTCAGGACGCTAAAGTCCCTCCCACATTCTTAGTTAGAAAAAAGATAAGCGCCGGGAGGATTACCCTCTCAGCGCTGTTCTTCTCTTTAACAACTCAAATCGTTTCTGCTGTTACTTCCTACGGTGCGTCTGCGAAAGGCACCAAGTCTCCGCTGCAGTTCTGGCTCCAGTCAGCAATCTGCACTTGTATTAAAAAATGTGTTCTGGGAGGAACGGGGGTCGGGGGAATCGGGGGAAAGGCGCTCGTCAGGGATCAGCTGGGCGTGATTGCGCAGGTAGCCGCGGCTGCGGCTCCGGTGTTGGTCACAGCCGCGGTTCCGCGCGATCTGCGGGTTGATTCCCTGTGAGAGAAAGTCGAAAAGAGACGAGCCCGGGCGCGTGGAAGAAAGGAGCGTGATAGTCGCAGGCGCAGGTCTCGTTGGCATAACCATTCCACTTTTTACTCCGGGAACGCCGCAGCGAAGTTCGCAAAAATATGCGCTTTCGGATAGGGGACGCTCCCCCATCTTTCAGTTAAGAGTCCCCTAGGGGGTTATGTGAATACGCGTGAAGAAGTAGCTGCGCTTCGAGCGAAAAATTTCCCTTAGGTGAACGCAGGCAACCACGCATCGATAACACGGATGCTCATAGAATGATGAAATCCGAATGACGAAGAAATGACCGAATGTCGAATGAGGAATCTGTGGGAGGCGGCGATTGCAGATTTTATTTGCCCACGAAATACACTAAAAGACGCGAAAACTTCAAAGATGAAGATCGACTGCTTCGTGTTCCCCTCGCCAGGAGGCGCTCATCTTTCACTCTCGGATAATGGCCAAAGCTCACGAGCAGGCCCAATTTGCAGCCGGTGGCGGTCAGATAATTCAAAACTTGCGCCCGATGCTCATCGACTAAGGCAGAAGCGGCTTTGATCTCGATGATAATTTTCTCATAACAAAGAAAATCAGTAGAACGTTTGAAGGAGCCTGCGACCGCGGTATTGCAATGTTTGTGCTGGCTTTGATCGAAATGGAATCTTTTGGAATTCCAACTCGATCTCCAGACACTCGTGATAGATCGGAGCGTGGAAACCACAGCCTTTGTCCTTGTAGACCTCAAAACAGGCGCCGATGATCGCCTAGCTTTCCTCCTAATAAATCACTCCTCCTTTTTCTTTTGGCGTCATTTCGTGTTCGTGGGCAGAAATTCCAGATGCGGACAGGTTACAAATTTGTTTGCCCACTAAACACTCTAAAAGACGCGAAAATTTCAGAGATGAAGACCGACTGCTTATCTTCCCTCGCAGGAGGCGCTCATATCCAATCCGCCGGGACTACGACGCGGGAAACGCGGATTGACGGCAAAAAAGAACCCTTTCGTTTCTTTCGTGTGTTTCGCGGGCAGAAAAGAGAAGACTCAATCCTGGAATGCCGATCCGTGATCAACCACGTGTCACGCTGCAGGTGTGCGAAAACGAATTGGTGCTGACGCGCTTACGCTGCGGGGAAGCGGACAACCTTCTTTTTCGCCCTGATGGCGAATGCGCCTTTTGCCGCCGGCAAAAATGTTTCCTCGACGTATTTCTTCGCGCAGGCAACAAGGTCGCGGCTGCAACTCAGGTCGAGCTTGCGCTTAATATTTTCGCGATGGCTCTCAATCGTTTTTACACTGAGATGAAGTGAATGCGCGATTTGAGTATTGCCAAGTCCTGAGCCTAACAAATTAAAAATGTGCATCTCGCGATCGGACAGCTTTTCAATGCCTATGGCAGAAGGCGCCGCCGAACGAGAGTCTGGTCGCGATTCCAACGATTTTTTGAATGCGCGCATGGCCACATCGCGGCTGACGTAAATGTTCCCGCCGAGAACATCACGAATCGCAGCTAGGAATTCTTCTTTTGGCGCCGTTTTCATCACGTAACCGTCTGCGCCGGCGCGCAGGGTGCGCTCGGCGAAGATTGCTTCCTCAAATGCAGAATAAACAAGGATCAGCAAAGCGGGTTTCTCAGCCTTGAGCGCCTTAACAAACTCCAGACTGTCGCCGGTACCAAGGCGCAGAGCTGTGACCACCAACTGAGGCTTGGATTTCGCGATCTCGTTACGTGCGTCACGAATGTTGTCGGCCACGCCGCATATCATCATGTCCGGTTGGGCATTCAGAAAATCGGTCATTCCGTCCCGAAGCAATGGATGCTCTTCCAAGACCATGATTCGCGTTGCGACGGATCTTCCTGGAACGCCCATGTCAGTCTGAGTGGTCTCTTCGGATGTGAGATGAAGTCCTTCCAGTGAACGCAT
The DNA here is from genome assembly GCA_036494375.1 of Candidatus Udaeobacter sp. Taxonomy (GTDB): domain Bacteria; phylum Verrucomicrobiota; class Verrucomicrobiia; order Chthoniobacterales; family UBA10450; genus Udaeobacter. The sequence goes on along the minus strand of DASXOI010000359.1, from coordinate 437 downwards.
GTTTGGCGTCTGGGGGGAGCAGCATCACCGCTGTTATCAGTATCCGTGCCAAGTTTCGGAAAACCTTCGTTATCAACGAAGGTTTATCATGCTTACCGTTAAATCCGTAGGCATTACAAAGGTGCGGCCTTTCGCAGAATAAGTAGTTAATATCATTAAAGGTTACCGTAGGCCGGCTTCATTCTAGGGCCAGCTGGCGCATTTTTAGGCCGGCCATGCCGGAATTTGATGCGCGTATGATTGGACAAGGACCGTAGTCCGCTGTCCCCAGCGGATTAGGCGCGTGACAGTTGCGCTGAAGACAGCGCACCCTAAAGCACCAAGGAGCGACGGCTTGGGCAGCCGTCGATTTCAAAACATGACGGCCTGGAAGCCGTCACTCCTTGGCAAAACGCTTTCTACTCGCGAAATCCTTCGCAGCTGGAGTGCGATGTATC
>DASXOI010000358.1:0-4697 GCA_036494375.1 Candidatus Udaeobacter sp. | reverse complement strand
CGACGCGTATCAAGGCGCGCCTGTTCCGAGCGCGGCGTTCATTGCTTCAGGTTCGAAGGTTGCGTCGTTTGTTGTGCTGGGAAAAATCGTGCTTGTTGGGTTCGGGCCGGTGCATGGCAACGCCGGATGGCACGCGATGGTGGCCGGCTGGTCGCCGGTGCTTGCGGCGCTGGCGGCGTTATCGATTGTAATTGGTAATCTCGTGGCACTTGCGCAGTCAAACGTGCGCAGACTGCTTGCTTACTCAGCGGTCGCACATGCGGGTTACACGTTGATCGGCTTCGTCGCCGGAGACCGTGAAGGCTTTTCCGCCGCCTTGTTCTACACGACGGTTTATGCAATCACGCTTGTTGGGGCGTTTGGCGTTGTCGGCGTCGTGCGGCGCGAAACCGGCGGGGACGATTTCTCTAATTTTTCCGGCCTCGCTTCCCGTTCTCCATTGCTCGCCGGATGCATGGCAGTCTTCATGTTGTCCCTTGCAGGCATCCCGCCGCTTGCTGGATTTTTCGGAAAATTCTATTTGTTCAGCGCCGCGTTACATGCTGGCGCAAATCAGGCGCTTCTTTGGCTCGTCGCGCTTGGCCTCGTTGGCAGTTTTGTCTCGCTGTATTATTACCTTCTCGTGTTGAAAGCGATTTTTGTGGATGCGTCGTCTCTTGCGGTAGCGGAACCGATGGAGCGCATGCGATTCGATTCTTTGCAGGGAGCTACGGTCACTCTGCTTGCCGCAGCAGTTGTTTTGCTTGGAGTGATGCCGAACGTTTTGGCATCGCGCATTCTGGCCGCGATTCCGTAAGAAATTTCAAAAAATGCAATTAACGCTTGACCCGCGCACACCAAGTTTTGCATCAAAGTGAAGTCCCCGTTCCGAAGTTGGCAATGTGAAGATGGGCAGCATCACCGAGTTCATTGAGCGCCATTTCCGGCACTTCAACGCGGCGGTGCTGAAAGACGCGGCCGACGCATACATTGCGCATCTCGACCGTGGCGGAAAGATGATGATCACGCTGGCGGGCGCCATGAGCACCGCCGAACTGGGCGTGTCGCTCGCAGAAATGATCCGCCGTGACAAAGTGCACGCCATCACCTGCACCGGTGCGAACATGGAGGAAGACCTGTTCAATCTCGTCGCGCGCAGCAAATACGAACGCATTCCCAACTATCGCGAGCTGAGTCCGCAACAAGAGCAGGAGCTGCTGCGGCGGCATCTCAATCGCGTCACTGACACTTGCATTCCGGAAGAAGAAGCGATGCGCCGCATCGAGCGAGTGGTGCTCGAACAATGGGCGGCCGCTTCGCAAAACGATCAGAGAAAGTTTCCCCACGAGTTCCTTTACAAAATCTTGCGTGAGTGCCGCCTCAAACAGTTTTACGAGATCGATCCTGCCGACAGCTGGATGGTCGCCGCCGCGAACAATGATCTTCCGTTGTTTGTGCCGGGCTGGGAAGATTCAACCTTGGGAAATATTTACGCGGCGCGCTGCATCACTGGGGCGATCGGCAATGTGCAGGCGGTCCGCTCGGGCATCGAATACATGATCGAACTCGCGGCGTGGTATCGCCGAGTTTCAAAGGATTCATCTATTGGCTTCTTCCAAATTGGCGGCGGGATTGCAGGCGATTTCCCCATTTGCGTTGTGCCCATGTTGAATCAGGACGTGGTCAGCATGCCCGTGCCGGAGTGGGGGTATTTTTGCCAAATCAGCGATTCCACCACCAGTTTTGGCTCATACTCGGGTGCCGTGCCAAATGAAAAGATCACTTGGGGAAAACTGAATGTGGAAACTCCGCGATTCGTGATCGAATCTGACGCGACAATCGTTGCACCATTGGTGTTCGCGAAGATTTTAGGTTGGTGACCCTGCAGCTCGTCGGCGCGTCACCGATTCGATGGCGTAGGGCAAGCTTTGAACCGAGGATACTGAATGCTTTACGTGGTGGCGACGCCGATCGGCAACCTGGGCGACATCACCCTGCGGGCTCTTGAAGTCCTGAAGAGTGTTGATCTTGTAGCGGCGGAAGACACGCGATATTCCGGGTTGCTGCTAAGACATTTCGAGATCAAAAAGCCCTTTGTCAGCTACCACCAACATAATGAAGCGGCGCGCACGGCTGAGTTGATCGAGCGGCTTGGCCGCGGCGAAAACATTGCGTTGATTACAGACGCCGGCACGCCTGCTCTTTCCGACCCAGGGCTGCGCCTTATTCGCGAATGCATTAACCGCGAACTGCCGTTTACGATCGTCCCCGGACCATCATCGATTTTGATCGCTCTGCTCGGGTCCGGATTTTCCAACGAGAAATTCTCTTTCCGTGGATTTCTTCCGGTGAAAAGCGGCCGGCGCGAGCGCGAATTGCGGATAGCAGCTGAAACCGAGGAGACGACGCTTTTTTTTGAATCTCCTTATCGGCTTCTTAAAACGCTTCACGCGTGCAGTGCGATCATCCCCGACCGCCAGCTCTGTATCGCACGTGAACTGACAAAGAAATTTGAAGAATTTCGTCGCGGCACCGCTGCAGAATTGCTTGCACACTATGAGGCACATCCGGCGAAAGGCGAAATCGTTCTCGTCGTCTCCGGCGTGTCGTAGTGCTACCCAGATCTTGTATTGGGAGAAACTTTTCATTGGGCTGAAAGCCAGAAAACACCGTAGCCCAGGGCAACGCCCTGGGTGAGATGGTTCAAATAAATGGCCGCCCTGAAGGGGCATGCCAAAAATCCCGCGCTGATTTTGTTTTGCCCCTTCAGAGCGAATCTTCCCTTATCCGGCAAACCCAGGGCGTTGCCCTGGGCTACTATGTGAGTTGCGCTTTCAGCGCACAAAAAGCAATGCGCAAAGCCGAGGAACGAAGCTACGCCAAGTCTCCGCGAATAAAGACATCGCAACCGCCGTCGAATTCTGTCACCGAAATCAGCCAAAAGTGATGCGTTTCGATATTGCCACTGCCGAAAGGTTCACAACTGGTCGGCGTCCGGTCGCGTTTGCCGTTTGTTCTGAGCTGCGTATCGCGATAACTCAACCAATTTCGAGACGTTGGCGTGGCGCGACTTTCGCGAGCAGACTGGGCAGCTTCTGCGATTATCACGTGATGATCCGCCTGCCACGGTTCTTAGCGCCATTGCTCGCGGGATGTGCTGTCACGCTTTTGCAGGTGTTAATGGCGGTGGCTCTGCTTGCTCCAGAAAAGCCGATCGCCGAGCGCTACTCTGCGTTAGTTCAACACGACAGTTATTGGTTCATGAACATTATTGATCGCGGATATCAGACCATTATCCCCCCGATCGATCACAAAGTGATGGAAGTCTCAAATGTTGCATTTTTTCCGGCATACCCGGCGATTGCCGGGTTGCTGCGAAATGCTTTCAACATTGGCACTGGCACAGCGCTTTTGATCACCGCTCAGCTCGCTGCGTGGGGTTTTTGGACTTATTTTTTCCTGTTCTGCAGGCGCTGGAAGATTGCGGCTTCACTTCAGATTTGCGGCACACTCCTCATCGTCGCTAATCCGGCAGCGTTCTTTCTCATTGCGGCTTACTCGGAATCGCTTTTTCTAATGGCGCTGCTTGGCTTCATTTATTGGAGTACCGCGGAGGGTCGCACGGCGAGAGTACTGGGGGCTATGCACGGAATGGTTATGTCCGCGACGCGAATTGTCGGAATTGTGTGCGCTGCGTTTCCTTTGGTGCGTTCGGCTTTTCAGACGGGATGGCGCGGCTTGCTAAAGCCGCGCAAATGGCTTCGGGAGAATCGGGCAGCTGTTGCGTTAACGGCTGTGGCCGCTTCCGGCGCGATCGCCTTTTTCGTTCTGTGCCAATTTCGCTGGGGTCACTGGGACCTTTATATGCTCACGCAGGCGGCTGGCTGGGGCATCGTGCCCGATTATCTTGCAGTGGTTAGGCCCGAAAGTTATCGCTGGCTTGTTCCGGCACTAAATGATCCTACCGAAATGAGCCAGTTATCGATGACACTGGGTGCAATGTTTTTCGTTGCGATCGCGCTTTGCGAATTGGTTCCAGCGATTCGGTGCCGCGCCGGTTTGCCGGCACGCGCCGGGATCTATTTTTGCGCGCTCACGATTTATTACCTTTCGGTGAGCGGCGTCGCCTGCGTCGACATGGAAAGTATGATGCGTTACGAGTTCAGCGTCTATGCCTTGATCGTGCTGGCGCTTTTGAATTTTCTGCGTCAATTTCGCATGCCGCCAATGTGGGTGCGCGCTTTTGGGACGGCGGTAGTAGCGTTGGTCAGCGCCGCCGGGTTGTGCCTGCAAGGCTGGTACGTCTGGAATTTCACGCGGGGCCACTGGGTCGCGTAGTAACACATGAAGTCAAAGGTCGTCATCATAGGTGCAGGTCCGGCAGGTCTGACGGCCGGCTATTTGCTTTCGAAAAGCGACGTCGATGTCCTCGTTCTGGAAGCCGATCCCGTTTACGTGGGCGGCATTTCTCGCACGGCGACTTACAAGGGTTTTCATTTCGATATTGGCGGTCACCGTTTCTTCTCAAAATCCAAAGCAGTCGAAGACTTGTGGACCGAGATTTTGCCGAACGACATGCTCACGCGTCCGCGCTCATCGCGCATTTTTTACGGCGGCAAATTTTTCTCCTATCCGCTCAAGCCAATTGAAGCGCTGCTGAAGCTCGGCGTTTTCAAATCGATTTTGTGCATTCTTTCCTGGCTGAAAGCTCGTCTGTT
>DASXOI010000357.1:0-1591 GCA_036494375.1 Candidatus Udaeobacter sp. | reverse complement strand
CTATCGACTTCGGCATCGCGGAACAAACCCAAATTGTTGGATCAGGTCCGAGATGTAATCCGACGAAAGCATTTCAGCATCCGGACAGAGCAAGCGTATGTAGATTGGATTCGCCGCTTCATTCTCTTCCACAATAAACGGCATCCCGCGGAGATGGGGGAGCAGGAGTTGACCGAATTCCTGACCCATTTGGCACGCGATGTCCATGTCGCTGCTTCAACCCAAAATCAAGCGCTCAGCGCACTGCTTTTTCTCTACAAAGAGGTGCTCAGGCAACAGATCGGGTGGCTGGGCAATGTCCAGCGTGCAAAGCGGCCGGCGCGCTTGCCAGTTGTGCTTACGCGCGACGAAGTACACAAGATTTTCGCGCATCTACACGGAATGCAGCGGTTGATGGCCGCTCTGCTTTACGGCAGTGGGCTTCGGCTGATGGAGTGCGTGCGGCTGCGGATTCACCCCGTGAGATAGGCAGCAATGCCGAAACATTATGTCTACGTATTGCGCTCACTGGCTGACCGGCAGTTCTACGTCGGCCTGACCAACGATCTGGCGACACGGTTGGAGGCACATAACACGGGTCTCGTTAGCTCGACGAGACTACGAGCGCCATTGGAGTTGGTGTACTGGGAAGGTTGCCTAAACCGGAGCGATGCCGCGCGGCGAGAAAAGTATCTGAAGACCGCATGGGGAAAACGTTACCTCAAATCGCGATTACGACGATATCTCACGGGGTAAAGGATGTCGATTTTGGGTACCTCCGCATCACTGTTCGGGATGGCAAGGGTGCCAAGGATCGCGTGACAATGTTGCCGGTAAATCTGGCCAAGCCGCTGGAGCGCCATTTGCAGAAAGTACGGGCGCAACACGAGGAAGATTTGGAAGCCGGATTTGGCCGGGTTTATCTGCCGTTTGCCCTGATGCGCAAATTCCCAAACGCCGATCGCGAATGGGCATGGCAGTACGTTTTTCCATCACCGCGATTGAGCGTCGATCGCCGCTCGGAGGACGAGGAAAAACGGCGTCACCACATAGACGAGAGCGTTCTGCAGGATGCAGTGAAGAAGGCGGTACGCCTGTCTGGAATCCAGAAGCCCGCCACTTGTCACACGCTGCGCCACTCATTCGCCACGCATTTACTCGAAAACGGGTACGATATCCGGACTGTGCAGGAACTCCTCGGTCACAAGGATGTTAGCACCACGATGATTTACACCCACGTCCTGAACAAGCCAGGTATCGGGGTCAAAAGTCCGCTCGATTAGAGTTCGTCATCGCGAGGCCGGGTTCGCTCGTCGCAGACGCTGAACGCCGCGCGTTTCTTACCGAAGCACGGAAGGTTTGTGATTACGCTCGCACGGGTACACTCGCGGTGCGCTCGATTTTGCCCCAGCTGACCCAGGCGCCTTTAATGGCGCGCAGGACTGCTTTCCAGACGCAATAACTGAGCATGGGGCGATAGATCAGGCGCATCGGTAAGATGCGCCAGGCGCGCCGGATTGGTTCACGTTCCAAAATACAGGCGAGCGTTGCCAGTAGCACGTCCATCGCAAGGAAAGTGATGACGAACGGCAGCACTGCGCTCCACGCACCG
>DASXOI010000356.1:0-2683 GCA_036494375.1 Candidatus Udaeobacter sp. | reverse complement strand
TACCACTTCGGTTCAACCGCCTTGGGATCGTACCTCTTCGAAAGTTCAGCCATCGCGATCAATCATCCGAAAGCGGAGCGCGTTTGCAAATGTAACTCAGGCATCCTTGCCTGACCCGTCCAGCGGGCTTCCCAGCCCGCCCAAACCGAACAGGCAAGATGCCTGGCTGACGAGGCAGCCTGGAAGGCTACGTTACGTCGCCCTTGCGCGTCATCTTCTTACCGGCCAGTTTCCCACTGCATGAGCAACCCGCGACCGATCGGCGTTTTTGATTCCGGTATTGGCGGCCTAACCGTAGTCAAGGCGCTCCGTGATCGGCTGCCTAACGAAACGATCGTTTACCTCGGCGACACAGCACGCGTGCCTTACGGGCCGAAGAGTGCGAACACCGTGCAGCGCTATGCATTGGAACTGGCGCATATGCTGATGCAAAAAAATGCGAAGGCACTGGTTGTAGCTTGTAACACGGTCTCATCCGTCGCGCTGCCTCTGTTAACGGAAAAATTTCCCGTGCCTGTGATCGGAGTAATCGAGCCCGGAGCGCGAGCGGCGTTGCAGGCAACTCGTAACCAGCATGTTGGCGTAATCGGAACACGGGCGACGATCCGCAGTGGCGCGTATGACAAAGTATTACGCGCGACTGACAAGAATGTGCGTGTGAGCAGTCGCGCGTGTCCGTTGCTTGTGCCTTTGATCGAAGAAGGATTGCTCGAGGATGAGGTAACCGACCGAATCATTGTCCGTTATGTTGAGCCCTTGCTTAACGACGGGATCGACACGCTCGTGCTTGGCTGCACTCATTATCCGCTGCTCAGCGCCGCGATTGCACGCGCGCTTGGAGGCGAGATTACGCTCGTCGATTCCGCGCAGAATTGCGCGACCGCAGTGCAGGAAACGTTGGATCGACAATCACTGCGCTCGCCGGCCACGGAACGGGGTGAGCTGCACGTCTCCCTTACCGATGCTGCCGATAATTTCCTCAACGTCGCTCGTGACGCGCTGCAATTGAGCTTCGGCGAGATCGAGCTGCAGCCTCTGCCCTAACGAATTGCGAGGAAGGCTTTGATTCGCTCCAGTTCCGCGTCTAGTTCACGCTTGAAGACGCGATCACGCGGTTGATGCGTTACATAGCCGAACTCTGAGTTTAGTTGCCCGTCGTTTACGCGAAGGTTGCCCCACCCAATCACACGATCGCGCCAAAGCATTGGTAGCGCATAATAACCAAGCCGGCGTTTCGCTGCCGGAACATAAGCCTCGAAACGGTACTGCCACCCCCAGAACATCTGAAAGCGGTCACGGTCCCAGACCACGGGGTCAAATGGCGTCAAGAAACGAACTGTATCCGGCGCGGTGCAACGAGCCGCATTCTCTTGCGATGGCCAATACCAGTCGATTCCATTGATACGCGCATTTGCGAGCCGCTGTTTCGCCCGTTGAAACGCATCTCTCAAGTCGCCCCGCCATTGAGGAACAGCAAAGCGCAGCCGACGGACCAAGTCTGCCAGGCACCTATTCGGCAATGGCGCGTAGATCTGAACAGCCGCATCAACAAGCGCGTCGACGAGCGCGCGGCGCTCAGTTGCATCGGCGGGCGCCGGTCCGTGCTCGTGAACAGCATAGATGCGGATTCCCTTCTCGCGCCGCACTACGCGCAGCATGCCGCGATAATGCATCGCCGCGAGCAAGTGAGTGGTAGCGCTCGACAACCCGCCCCAGTAGTTCCTAACTCTGCCGTGAGAAAAATAGTCATCCACTTCCCGCGGGTGTGCTTGACCGCGTTCCCTGACAAATCGCAACACGAGCTGTGCGCGTTTCTTGCGCGCGGAAGGCCATTCTCGAGGTCCTTCGGCCGGCACACCCGGATCCGAGCGCGGATGCATGAACGCCTGAATTGACTTCGTCATGAAACCGTACACGAGGAAGAAGTCTTCTTCGATCTCCAGCTTCGAATAGAGGCGTTCCAAATCGCCGGCACGGTAATCTTTTACGCGATGGCGCAGTATGAGGTCTTGAGCGCGCGCCGGCGCACGGATCGGATCGGCTTGGACAAAACCCATCCGCTGGAAGGCGCGTTTCAGTGTAGCCGGCTTGAAAAGACTGCGAGCAACGGCATAGCGCCTTAAATGATCCAACGTGATTAGCACAGTAAACCGTTGCACGAACGCTGCGCAATCGAAGCGAGGTTTTGTGTTGCCAAACGCTATCGACAGGCGCGAGATGCCAGCACGCGCCGCTGATTAGCTCGTTTCTTCTTCGGCAAACGTTGCGCGACCAATTCGTACGAGTGATCAATCATTCTCCACAACTCAACAGCCGGAATGCCACCGTCGATCTCGACAGTATTCCAATGTTTCTTGTTCATGTGATAACCAGGGGTGACCTGCTCGTAGCGATCCCGAAAGTCGAGTGCTAAATCCGGATCGCACTTCAAGTTCGCTCTGGGCGGAACTTCATCCAGAGCCGCTAACGCGAAAATTTTGCCGCCGACTTTGAACACGAGAACATCGGGCCCGAATGGGGTCTCTTCACTTGCACCAGGTTTTCTCAGGCAGTATTCGCGAAACTCGGCGAGATCCATCAGCGCTTCGCCACCTTTAAATTGCTATGTGACCGGATTCGGCGGTATCGGTGGTTTAACGAACAGCGGGATCGAGGCTTCGTGTCGTCCATCGATCGCGAGATC
>DASXOI010000355.1:0-1643 GCA_036494375.1 Candidatus Udaeobacter sp. | reverse complement strand
GTGATGCCGCCGGGGTTTGAATACCCGGAGCAAACCCAGGTTTGGGTGACAACCGCGGTCAATCTCAGGGACGAACCGCGCGATAACCGCGTGTGGTCGGCGATCGCGCGCCTGAATGCCGGTGTCGATCTGAAGCAGGCGCAAACTCGTCTCAGCGCCATCAATGCGCACCTCGACAAGCAGTTTCACGAGACGAACAAGGGTTGGGACGTGTCTCTTTCGACGCTTCAGGAACGGCTCGTTCGGAAGGTAAAACCTTCCCTCCTCGCGCTCCTTGGCGGCGTCGGATTCGTGCTCCTCATTGCCTGCGCGAACGTAGCCAATCTCCTCCTCGCCCGCAGCGCCGCGCGGCAAAAGGAAATTGCAATCCGGGCCGCGATGGGCGCGAGCCGCTGGCGCGTTCTGCGGCAGATGCTGACCGAGAGCATTCTACTCTCGGCGATCGGCGGGGTTGCAGGGCTCGTCCTCAGCATTTGGTTAACCAATGTGCTGATGTCGATGTTGCCCGAAGGCGCACCGCGAATCGAGCAGGTCGGGATTGATTATCGCGTCCTGACGTTCGCTCTCGGCGTCTCGGCGCTTACCGGCATTATCTTCGGCATCGTCCCCGCGCTTCAAGCCTCGAAGCTCGATGTCACCAGCGCATTGAAAGAAGGCGGACGCAGCGGCGAAGGACATCGCCGGACGAGCGCGCGCAGCCTGCTGTTGATTGGCGAGGTGGCTCTCTCGCTGATGCTGCTCGTCGGTGCTGGATTGCTCATCAAGAGCTTCCTCCGTCTGCAGGAGGTGCGACCGGGCTTCAACGCGCACAACGTTCTCACCGCCCAGCTGTCGTTGCAGGGTCCGAAATACAATAAGGATGAGCAGAACGTGGAATTTTTCCGTCAGTTGAAAGAACGGCTTGAAACGGAGCCGGGCGTGCAAGCTGTCGGAGGCAGTGTCAATCTTCCGCTCGAGATAACTGGATACGGGATTGGACGCGGGTTCATTCCGGAAGGCCGGCCGCTCACCGTGGAGGAATCGAAAGAGGCGATGTTCACCACCATAACCGGTGATTATTTTCGCGCCCTGCAAATTCCGCTACTTTCGGGACGCTTCTTCGAACCTCGCGACAATGCTGACGGGCCGAAGGTGGTAATCATCAACGAAACCAGCGCGAAGCGTGTTTTCGGTTCTCCCGCGGCGGCGATCGGTAAACGCCTTAGCATCTGGGCCCCGTTCCGAGGCCACAATGAAACGTTCATGCGCGAAATCGTCGGTGTGGTCGGCGACACAAAAACGGGTTCTCTCACCGGAGAGGCGGACATGCAAATCTACGTTCCGCACGCCCAGGACTCCCAGTGGAATTTCATGGGGCTGGTGATTCGAACCGCCAGCGACCCTGCCGCCTTCGCTCGCACCTTGCGACGCGAAGTGCAGGCGCTCGATAAAGATCAGCCGATCTACAACGTCCACACTTACGACGATGTGGTCTTAAACTCGTTAGGCACGCGTCGCGTTTCGATGCAGCTCTTTACCGTCTTCGCCTGCGCCGCGCTTCTTCTCGCGGCCGTCGGCATTTACGGCGTGATGGCTTACTCGGTTACGCAACGCACGCAGGAAATCGGCATCCGCATGGCGCTCGGCGCGCAGAAATCGGATAT
>DASXOI010000354.1:0-3566 GCA_036494375.1 Candidatus Udaeobacter sp. | reverse complement strand
CGTGCGACAGGTCGCGGCAGAAATTCCGCTCTGGAAATTTATGGTTGAAACCGATTGCCCATTTTTGGCGCCCGCGCCTTTTCGCGGAAAGCGTTGCGAACCTGCGTACACGCGCAACGTCGCCGAAGCAATAGCTGCAGCTCGAGGAATTTCCTTGGAGGAAATATCTGAAGCAACGACCGAAACCTCAGAGCAGTTCTTCAGGTTTAATCGCGCATGAGAATCGGGAATCAAAAGGCGCGGGTGCCACGCGCGGGAGAAACGCGGCACAAATTAGATGGCAGAACAATTCGTCCCTGTCACTGGATCGCAATAGTCATCGCCTTATTCATTGCATCTTGTGCGGCGCCAGACACGCGGCACCAGATCGTGATCAGCACACGCGACCAACAATTGGCGCTTCTCGATCGCGGCAACCTCATGGCCACTTATCCCGTCTCCACCTCCAAGTTCGGTCTCGGTGATTGGCGAGGCAGCAGGTTTACGCCGCTCGGCAATTTGCAGATAGCTGAAAAAATTGGCGACAACGCGCCGCCGGGCACGGTGTTCAAGAGTCGGCGACGAACCGGTGAACTCGTGCTGGCCAATTCGCCTGGGCGCGATCCGATCGTGACGCGGATTCTTTGGTTGCGTGGACTGGAAGCGCAAAATGCAAACGCATTTGGCAGGGACATTTACATCCACGGTACACCCGAGGAATGGAAAATCGGTTCGCCCGCGAGTTACGGATGCATCCGGATGCGCTCCGGTGACATAATACAATTGTACAACATCGTCGGAGTTGGCGCGGCCGTAACTATCGTAAACGCGCCGCTCGTTAGCGCGGTTCCCGGTATGGCTTCAGGTCATTCAATGGGACCGGAAAACACCGCGCCATTTGTGATGCGGTAGCCGCTACCTTCGCCAATTTCATTAACACTGCGGCTTTAGCCCGGTGGAGAACGGCGCGCACGAATAATCAAACTGTTTTAACAGTTTATTCGATAGGGTAAGCCGTTGAAACGGCTTTGGCTGCATTCCACTTCGTTAACACCGGGCTGAAGCCACGGTGTTAATCAGACATGATTGCTCACGGCAACTTGCCGAGATGTTTTCTGACTGTGTTGCGCGAGAGCAAATCCATGTCCGCGTCGAGCATGATGCGCACCAGCTCGTCGAAACGTACTTTCGGTTCCCAGTCGAGAACCTTCTTCGCTTTCGACGCATCACCGAGCAGCAGGTCAACCTCGGCTGGGCGCTCGTAGCGCGGGTCGTGCTTTACAAATTGCTTCCAATCGAGATCAACGTGCGCGAAGGCCGCCTCGACGAACTCGCGCACAGTATGCGTTTCGCCGGTAGCCAGTACGAAGTCGTCGCCTTCGCCGAGCTGTACAATTCGCCACATCCCCTCGACGTACTCCGGTGCATATCCCCAATCGCGTTTTGCGTCCAGGTTGCCGAGGAACAATTCCTTTTGCATGCCTTGCTTAATGGCCGCGACTGCGCGCGAAATTTTGCGACTCACAAAAGTTTCGCCGCGGCGCGGGCTTTCATGATTGAACAAAATGCCATTGCTGGCGCAAAGGCCGTAGCTCTCCCGGTAGTTAACAGTCGCCCAATATGAGAAAACCTTTGCCACACCATAAGGACTCCGCGGCCAGAATGGCGTCTTCTCGTTTTGTGGCGTTTCTTGGGCCTTGCCGAACATTTCGCTACTCGACGCCTGATAAAAGCGCGAACGCAATCCGGCTTCGCGAATTGCTTCCAGGATCCGAATTGTGCCGACGCCTGTAACGTCGGATGTGTATTCAGGAATGTCGAAGCTCACGCGCACGTGGCTCTGCGCGCCGAGATGATAAATTTCGTCCGGCTTCAATTCGTAAAGAAGCTTCACAAGATTGACCGAGTCGCTGAGGTCTCCGTAATGCAGAAACAGTCGCACATCGTTTACGTGTGGATCAGCGTATAGATGATCAATTCGCGACGTATTGAACGTGCTGGCGCGTCGAATGATTCCGTGGACTTCGTAGCCCTTCTCAAGCAGCAAATCCGCCAGATAACTTCCGTCCTGGCCAGTGATGCCGGTGATCAGTGCCCGCTTCATTTGGGCAAGTATTGTAGGGCGTTTCTGTGAAACGCCAACGCTAGAACATTCGCTCGGCGTCTGACACAGACGCCCTACAAATTATGCTCTTCAAGGCGACAAAGGCACAATCGTGAGACCAAGTAGCATGATTGCAATCAAAATTGCAATGACCGCCATCCTGTCTTTCGGGAATTTCATGCCTCCGGCGGAGTCACCATCATCCGCGCTAAAACCGCGCGTTGGGCGCCAATAAGCGTGCTGATGCCGTTGCGCGCGAGCGCGAGCATTTGATCCAATTGCGAACCGGTAAAGGTTGTTTCTTCTCCCGAGCCTTGGACTTCTACAAAATCGCTGTCCTCCGTTGCGACGAGGTTGAAATCAACCGCAACGAGTTTGTCCTCCTCGTAATTGAGATCCACGATCGCCTGGCCATCGAGAATACCGGCACTCACTGCGGCAACCAACTTTTGCATCGGCGCTGCGTCGAGTTTTTTCTCCCTAACGAATTGTCGGCAGGCGATGGCGAGCGCCAGGCTCGCCCCGGTGATCGCGGTTGTGCGCGTTCCGCCATCGGCTTGCAGGACGTCGCAATCCACCCAGATCGTGCGTGGTCCGAGCTTTTCCAAATCGATCACCGCGCGTAACGAGCGGCCAATCAACCGTTGAATTTCAACGCTGCGACCGTCGATTCGGCCTTTTGTAATGTCGCGAGGTTTACGCGGCTGCGTCGAGTACGGCAGCATCGAATATTCTGCGGTGAGCCACCCGCCGGTCACGCCTTGTTCTTTCATCCAGCGTGGCACACCTTCTTCGATTGTGACTGAGCAAATCACCCGCGTTTTGCCCATGCAGACTAAAACAGAACCGCTGGCATGCGGTGCCACGTTCAACTCAAAATTGATCGGACGAATTTCATCTGGCGCGCGGCCATCGTTTCGCTGCATCATTGTGAAAACCTAGATGTAGACCACGCTTTCTGCGATGTACATTTTGCCGAGGTAACGCAGACATCGCAATCACCTTGACGCATCCAGCGGGTCGTCGTTCTATAAGGCCTTTGCGTGAAAAGTAATACCGAAGCGCGGATGGCGATCTGCATTGCCGGTGCGCACCGCTCAGGAACGTCGATGGTAACGCGACTGTTGCACGGGTGCGGGCTTTATCTGGGTTCGAAGGATGCATTGATGCCTCCGCAGGCGGACAATCCCGATGGCTTCTGGGAACATCTGGGATTCGTTGCGCTGAATGACGAGTTGCTCGAAGCGCTCGGTGGCGCGTGGGATCTGCCGCCAAGAACCAACGAGAATCTATCCGATGAACGGCTTGATCCTTTGCGTATGAAAGCGCGTCTCCTAATCGAGGCGTTTCATTCGGCACAGATATGGGGATGGAAGGATCCCCGCAATAGTTTGACGTTGTCGTTCTGGGAAGAGCTTCTGCCAGGTTTGAAAACGCTGGTCATTGTGCGCAATCCGCTGGAAGTCGCTTACTCGATGCGAAA
>DASXOI010000353.1:0-1625 GCA_036494375.1 Candidatus Udaeobacter sp. | reverse complement strand
ACCATGTTATTTTTGTAGGTGCCGCTTCCTGCTATGGGAAGAATGCCTACCAATTGAGATGTTAAATCCGTCGAGGTAATCGAGAGCGAGTGGACGAAATTGCGCTCGACGATGTTTGCCGGCCCGGTGGCGAAGGAGCAGTAAAGTGCGTAAATCGAGTTGCTGGCCGCCCCGGAGTTGTTGCTCAGCGAATAGATCGTATTCTGAGATATGCTATTCACGCCGGTGCTGGCCGTCGAAAGAATTCCACTGCCTACGACCGTGGCGGCGACGTTGGAATTTCCCGTGATGTTGCGGACCAGGTTGGCGGTCGCAGTCATATTGGCGCTGCCGGTCTGGATACCGTACATGGCATAGCTGCCGACAACGTTGTCAGTAATGGAGTTGGCTGCGGTGCCACCGATGGTGTTGTTATTAACAGTAACGTTCTGGCCCGGTGTTCCGCTCAAAAGAATTCCTCGGAAACCGGCAGTCGTTCCGGTCCCGCCGTTGTTGATCGTGATCGTGCCGATGCTGTTGTTGTTAATGACATCGAGGTTCTGGAAGCTGAAATCGAATATCCCTTCGAAGCCTATGGTGTTTGCAGTCGTTGATGTCGTATTGACAACGATACCCGATGAGCCGTCCAAGCTGCCAATGGTATTGCCGCTAATGTTGAACGAACCGGCCGTAGCTCCAACCGATATTCCGATGAAAGGCGAAGTGCTGCCAGATCCGGTCGCACTGGATGTCTGAGTAATGCCGGAGACGGTGTTCCCCTGGATGCTGGTCGCGATTATAGTGCTGGTGCTCGGTGCGTTGATCCCCTTCACCTGATTGCTAGAACCACTGATGGTTGTTGTTCCTGCTCCGTTGGCGGCGCCGAAGCCAATCGTATTTCCGGTTATCGTTGGGATCGCAGTACTCGCTGAAACAAAAATGCCCGAGTAGGTGGCCGCAGCTGTGAAGACACGTGGCGCGGTCTGATAGATTCTGTTGTTGGAGATGGTGATGCTACCAGTATTGGTGCTGACGCTGACGCCCGCAGCGGTGGTCACGGCGGCTTGGAAGAAGTCGAAGATGTTGTTGTTATCGATGATGTTGCCGGTGTTGTTATTTGGACTCGCCGACCCGAGTGACATTACGCACTTGGTCGGCAGGTTCGCGCCGGCCGGGCCGATGTTGTTATTGGAAATGATGTTGGCGCTATTTGCCCCACCCGTCGAGGTGCTGATCAGGATGTCGCCGCCTGCGGCGGTAGTGCTCGAGGTTGACGAACCGAGCACTGTGCAATTTGTGATCGTGTTGTTTTGTGCGCCGTTGATGAGACGGATCGTGCTTGTGCCCGCAGTTGTCGAAACAGTCGTGTTCGAAATCGTCAATGAGTTACCACCGCTGTTGAGTCCGTTGATCGTCACATTAGTCGCGCCATTAAGGCTCACCAGCGGACTTCCCGCCGTGATCGCACCGGAAACGGTGCGAGCAATGCCGCCCGAAGGATGGATTAAGATCGACGTGTAAGACGATGGGGCACCGCTCGCATTCAGAACTGCCGACGCCACCTCAGTAGTATCACTCAGGATGGCAACATCAATTGCGCCCTGGTGCGTGCCGGCGTTAATCGCGTCAAAAGCGGCCTTAACCGA
>DASXOI010000352.1:0-1570 GCA_036494375.1 Candidatus Udaeobacter sp. | reverse complement strand
TCCGAGGCGGTTACGCTTACCAAAATCCCGGCGAAGAAGCGCGTCACACGCGGAGCGAACAGGAAACCCAGCGCAAGCGCTGTGGCGCTCCAAGGCGCCATGCAATATGGGCACGAAACCAGATGACCGATGCCGCGTTGGAATCCATGGCCCCGTGGCTCTTCTTCAACTTCGCCCGCGCCGGCACTGCCGATGTAGTTCACAAACGGGGCGCGAAGTATGCCAGTGATTCTGTCTTTGGCGATGATACGACTCAGCTTGTGCGTTGCTATTCCAAGCAGCGCCAGATCAAGCAAACCAAATTTCCGGGGCAGACGGTTCTGTTGAACGGCAATACCTGTTAGAACGGCCGCACTCGCCAGATAAAACCCGAGCAGCGTCGCGTATTCCGCAAGCAATTGTTCCTCGCACTCTTCCTTTTCCGCAGTCTTCGCGCCATACTCGTCGATCGAAAAGTTGGTTTCAGTTTCGTTGGCCTGTGTTCGCTCCATGAAATTGAATCGAAAGATTGTGCTCGTTTGCGCGTGGAATGCAGGCGCCGCACGGGTTCATTTCTTGTGCGATGACACCAGGTATATGGCGGCGCCAAGCAATCCCCAGGAAGCTTGGATAACGAAGCCTAGCGAGGCTGTGACGGCTGCAATTGCTGGCGGAACATGCGCCAGATTCCCAAGCAATTCCTGAAACAGCGTCTCGCGCACACCAATTCCACCAAACGAAATTGGTAATGCTGTGACTGTATTTACCAGCGGCATGATCGAGAGGATATCGGTTAGGCTTAGACTGGCGCTGCGGGTTCCGTGAAGTGATTGCGCGGCACAGTAGAAGCTCAGGTAATAGATAAGATGCGCAACAACTGTGATCGCGAATCCGATACTCATTAAGCCTAAATGCGCGCCGTAAAGCTGCAGCGCTTTACCGGATTCAGTGATTGCAGCCCGAAATGGCATCCGTTTCGGAAGCTTGCGCAGCAAACCGAAACGAACAGCACCGAACAACAACAGAACGCAAACACATCCAATACCGAGCAAAGCCACGACAAGGTAGACGATATGAAGCGTTGCGCCCGAGCGGCTCAACCAACTAAACCGCACGGCAACGCTCAGTCCCGCCAGAAACAAGATCGACAACATGCCGAGAATCCGATCCATGGCGACCGAGAGCGTGGCACCCGTTTTCTGGCGCGGTGCGCACTTGAAAACAAAATAGAGGCGCATGGCGTCGCCGCCGATGAGGCCTGGCAAAAACATGTTGAAGAACAAACCGATCATAACGATCCCGAAAGCGCGCACCCAACGCAGCGTGATGCCTTGAATGCGCAGCAAAATTTGCCAGCGCACGGTCGCAATCACCTCAACAGCGCTATAGGAAAGCCAGCCAAGTATTATCCAAGTTCGATGAGCCTGTCGCAGAGCATCCGCGATCTGTGCTCGCTTTTGCTGGTCGTGAAATACATACCAAAGGCCGGCCCCGGTGACCAGCAACTGAAGCAACACGATGGCGACGCGTTTCATACCAGGATTTCAGCTTGTGTCATGTTGAGCGAAGCGAAGCCTGTCTGACTCTTTCC
>DASXOI010000351.1:0-4010 GCA_036494375.1 Candidatus Udaeobacter sp. | reverse complement strand
GATTCAATTTCCTGGCCATCGGACTAGGATTCCTCTTTCAGACAGCTTTCTTGTGGATTCGAGGCCACGCGTTAGGTCGATGTCCCATCACGAACCTGTTTGAGGTTTTTGTGTTTCTCGCCTGGTCGGTGGCGTTAGTCTACCTGCTGGTAGGGCCAGCGTATCGCCTTTCGCTAATGGGGGCATTCACCGCGCCGCTGGTATTGTTGCTGCAAGGTTTCGCTTTAACCGCGCCAATCGACGCCAGGCATCCGGCAAGTGTTTCGGCAAATTCCTGGCTTGAATTTCACGCATCGATGTCTCTCGTGGCATATGGGGTGTTCGCGCTCGCTTGTATCGCTGGCGTGATGTACCTGCTGCAGGAGCGCCAACTGAAGACGCACCATTTGCATTCGATTTTTTATCATTTACCCCCGCTGACGAACTTGTTTGCGGTGATCACGCGCCTGCTGTGGTGGGGTTTTGCGCTTTACACCGTAGGGATCGTGAGCGGCTTTTTTACCGGTCACCCATTACCCCGCATTCAAATCGTAGCTGCGATTGCGCTTTGGCTGCTTTACGCCGCAATCTTGCAAGCCCGCCATCTTAAGTGGCTCTCGCCAAAACGTGTTGCCGGGTTGTGCATTATTGGCTTTAGCGCTGCTTTGGCGCTTTTATGGGGAATCACATTCACGGCGGAGCTGCATCACCTGCCATGAATCTGTTCTGCATCGGATTGAGCCATCACACCGCCAACGTGGCAACACGGGAGCAGTTCGCGGGTAACGCCACAGCCGAATCCATCGCGCGCGACGCCGGCTGTGCCGAAGCGTTGCTGCTGACGACATGCAATCGGGTGGAGGTTTACGGAGTCTCGAACAAATCAATTTCCACCGACGAAATTGCGCGTTGTCTCAGTCCGGATAATTGCGCGCCTCTACTTTACCATTACGAAGACAACAAATGCGTCCAGCATCTCTTTCGCGTCGCTTCAGGACTCGACTCAATGGTCGTCGGGGAGAGCGAGATTTTTGGACAGGCAAAGAAGGCATACGAATCGGCCAGAACATCGGGAGCAGTCGGTCCGTATCTGCATCGTTTATTTCAACGTGCGTTTCGAGTGGCAAAACAGGTACGCACACACACGGACATTGCGCGCGGCGCGGTGTCGGTCGGTTCTGTCGCGGTCGAACTGGCTCAACGAATTTTTGGCAAATTAAGCGAGTGCAAAGTGCTTGTGCTTGGCGCGGGTGAAACCAGCGAGCGCACGACACGTGCGCTTGTCTCGCGTGGCGTCACCGATCTTCGGGTCAGTAATCGCTCGCTGGATCGCGCGCGCGAGGTTGCGCAGGCCGTAGGAGGCCGCGCTGTGCCGTTCGAGGATTGGGTGGAGCAATGTAGAGAGATCGACATTCTGCTCACGTCAACAGCATCAGAAACGCCGTTGCTGACATCCGAAATACTCGCGCCGATGTTGTGGCACCGCCTGGATCGTTCGCTTTTTATCATCGATATCGCCGTGCCGCGGGACGTCGATCCCAGCGTAAATGAACTGGAAGGGGTTTATCTTTACGACATCGATTCCATACGCTCTGTCGCGGAACAATCGCTCGAACTCCGCCGGCAGCAGGTCGCTGCGGCCGAAGCGATCATTGCCGATCATGTCGCTGAGTTTGTCGATTCGATCTCACGAGGGTTGAATCGTCTCTCGCAGCCCTCCGAGCATTCCTCACTCGGCGAAAATCCGCTGCGCACCTCGGAGCTGTAGCGGCAGTCTATGCCCGCCGATGATCGAAAGAAGCGCCTGCATCGGTTTGAGCTGATATATGTTCGCTCACTAATCTACTTCGTAACCGCTTGTAAATTCCATAGACGGAAAGTGCTGGCCAGCGAGGCAATTCACGAAGCATTTGTCGAGTTTGGATTACAAGGTCCCATGGGTGGGGAACTACGTAATCATGCCAGATCACCTACACGCGTTCGTTGCAACGGACGATCAGCAGATAACCCTTTCCGCCTGGATGAAGTCTTTGAAAAATTCGATGTCGAAACCGCTTCGGCGGCAGAGGGTGATTGCGCCTCATTGGCAAAAAACATTCTTCGATCATCTACTGCGGAGTAGTGAGTCGTACTCAGAGAAATGGAATTACGTTCGAGAGAATCCAGTGCGGGCCGGATTGGTGAATACAGCAGACGAGTGGAAGTTTATGGGCGAGCTTTTTCGATTGGAATATCGTTCGGGATAGTCGTTCTCGGCGGTCACAGACCGCCGCTACAGAAAGCTCCATGAGACACTCCAGGATCACCCTCGGCACACGCGGCAGCGAGCTTGCGCGCGCACAAACTTTGCTGGTTGAGAAGGCCATTCGAAGCGCACATCCGAACGTCGCGATCGCAACTAAACTCATCGTTACGCGCGGCGATAACGCCAAAGTTGTAGATCTCGCTGCTGGTCGAAAAGGATTGTTCACGGCGGAAATCGAACGAGCGCTTCTCGCGCGGCATGTCGATGTTGCAGTCCATAGCGCGAAGGACCTGCCCAGTCAGACTAGCCCGGGAGCACAAGTCGCGGCAGTTCTCCGACGGGCGTCAATCAATGACGTGCTGATTTCCAAACACTCGCGAGGTCTCGCTTCTGTTCCCTATGGCGCGACAGTGGCTACGGGTAGCGTCCGAAGGCAGCGTCAATTGCATTGGAAACGCGCAGACCTCAAGGTCGTTGATCTTCGCGGTAATGTGCCGACCCGGTTGCGCAAGCTCGTGGAGAATGAGTGGGACGGGATTGTTTTAGCTCGCGCAGGACTGGAGCGTCTGGGGTTTGCGCCAACGCAAAACGAAATCGGCTTCGAAGGCAGGCAATTCTTTCTTGAGATTCTTCCCCGCGAAATTTTTGTTCCAGCGGGTGGTCAGGGAATCATTGCTCTCCAAATTCGTATTGATGATCAAAACACAAAAGCGCTTCTCGAGTCGGTAAACGATCCCGAAACGTTGCTTTGTCTCCGCGCAGAGCGAGAATTTCTCGGCCGATTGCACGGCGATTGCAATTTTCCGGTGGGCGTGCACGCGACGATCAGTAACGGAAAGATGAAACTATACGCGCAAGTGTTCGAAGATGAATCGCCATCGCCGCAGCAGGCTGAGGTCGAGGGCGAATCCGACGAAGGCGACCAATTAGCAGCAGAATTGTTGCGAAAAATCGGGCGAGACTGAGACCATGAGCAAGAGCGGAAGCAAAAATGGAAAAGTTTATTTGGTTGGGGCCGGTCCGGGTGATCTCGGTCTTGTTACATTGCGGGCAAAAGAGTGCATCCAAAACGCGGACGTGATCGTTTACGATCATCTGGCAAATCCGAACACGCTCGACTGGGCACGGGACGATGCGGAAACCATTTATGCTGGCAAACAACCTGGCGAAAGCCGGACGCAGCAGGAAATCACTTCGCTGCTGATCGAAAAGGCACGCGAAGGAAAGCGGATCGTTCGATTGAAAGGCGGCGATCCATTCGTGTTTGGTCGAGGCGCAGAAGAAGCGCAGGAAATCGCCGGCGCCGGAATTGCTTTTGAAATTGTGCCCGGAATCACATCGGCCATCGCCGGACCGGCCTACGCAGGAATACCAGTGACGCATCGTGCGCATAACTCGCACGTGACATTGTTCACCGGCCACGAAGATCCCACTAAAACAGAAAACGCAATCGATTATGCGGCGCTGGCGAAACTTGGC
The DNA here is from genome assembly GCA_036494375.1 of Candidatus Udaeobacter sp. GTDB lineage: Bacteria > Verrucomicrobiota > Verrucomicrobiia > Chthoniobacterales > UBA10450 > Udaeobacter. The sequence goes on along the minus strand of DASXOI010000351.1, from coordinate 307 downwards.
GGCACACAGGTGATGCTTATGGGCGTGGAGCGCTTCGCAGCCGTCACAAGCGAAATGCTCAAGCACGGTGTGCGCGCCGATTTGCCAGTCGCACTAATTCGTTGGGCGACAACGGGCCGACAGGACACACTCACAGGCACGCTCTCCGATATTGCTCAAAAGGCTGCGGCGAAGAATTTTGAAGCGCCGGCAGTAGCAGTGTTTGGCGATGTTGTATCGTTGCGCGACACGCTAAATTGGTACGAGAAGCGTCCTCTCCTTGGAAAAAGAATTGTCGTTACGCGAACGCGAAAGCAGGCGAGCGCGT
>DASXOI010000350.1:0-1739 GCA_036494375.1 Candidatus Udaeobacter sp. | reverse complement strand
CCTCAAGCCGGGAATCAATCAGTGAAGGAGTTTTCAAAGACGGAGCATACCATGTCGTCTGCCATATCCACACTATCTTCAGAAGCGCCCGGCGGGGCTAAAAAACCCGGGAAACAGCTCGCCGCTGCCCGGCGAAAGGCGCTGTAACATTTTCTGTGTAAATTGTTTTTGGTAGTTTGGCTTTAGGTTTCCTGTTTTTCGTTTTTTCGGGATGACGGAAGGAGCCCGTAGGGCGACTGAAGTTATCCCGAAAAAACGGCGGCGGGCGTCCTCCAGCCAGATGCCAGAAACGCGGTGGAGCGAAACCGAAAGGAAGAAGGAAGGAATCGCTCTATGATGGAAAACGCAGAAGTAATGGACCCCTCCGGATTAATCCGGGACCCGAAGGCACTCAAGAAATTCCTGATGACCCAGATCCGCGCGCAGGGCGGAACTACAGCGATGGATTCCAAATCCATCGTCAATGGGCTCATCAAACAGACCCTGGAAGCTTTCCTCGAGTTGGAAATGGAGGAACATCTCGGTTATCCGCAATATGCTCCCGAGGGCCGCGGCAGCGGCAACTCCCGCAATGGCAGCACCGCCAAAACCGTGCGCGGCGAATTCGGCGAAGTGGAAATCGAAACGCCCCGCGACCGCAAGGGCGACTTCGATCCGAAGATCGTGGCGAAACGCCAGACATCGGTCGGCAATTTCACCGAAGCCGTCATTTCGCTCTATGCGCGTGGCATGAGCACTCGAGAGATCGAGGATCACATCAAGCAAATCTACGGTGTCGAAATCTCGCCCCAGTTCGTTTCACGCGCCACCGAACAACTGCACCAGCAGATTACGGACTGGCAGAGCCGTCCCCTGGAGCGCATTTATCCGGTGGTGTTTGTGGATGGCCTGCGCGTGGCCGTCCGCACCGAAAAAGGTGTTCTCAAGAAGTGCGTGTATACCGTTCTGGGGGTAGGCGTTTCCGGCCGTCAGGAAGTGCTCGGGCTGTGGATCGAGGAAACCGAAGGCGCCCGTTTCTGGCTCAAGGTTCTCAACGATGTCAAGGCACGCGGCGTGCAGGACATCCTCGTGCTGTGCGGCGACGGTCTGACCGGCTTGCCGGAAGCCGTGCGCAGCGTCTTTCCCATCGCCGATGTGCAACTGTGCGTCGTGCATCAGATCCGCAATGCGACGAAGTTCGTTTCTTACAAAGACCGCAAGGCCTTTTGTGCGGACATGCGGCCAATCTATACCGCGCCCACCATCGAAGCCGCCGAACTGGCGCTGGAGCGCTTCGATCAGGCGTGGGGTGCCAGATACCCCGTGTCCATCGACAGCTGGCGCCGGCACTGGGACGGTCTCACCGCCTTTTTCAAATATCCCGTTGAGTTCCGTCGCCTGATCTACACCACCAACGCCATCGAAAGCCTGCACTCGCAGATGCGCAAGAACATCGCCAGCCGCAAAATGTTTCCCAACGATGACGCCGTGATCAAAATACTGTTCCTCAATATCCGTAACTTTTCCAACCGCTGGTCTCGCCGTCAAGGCTGGGATATAGTCATGAATCAGCTCGTCACCATGTTCGGTGATCGCCTAAAACCCGAAGTCATCGACGGGCTCTGATGTAAATGCTCCGCCATTTACACAGTTCGCGTTACAGCCTCGATCTACTGGAACCTTTCCGCCATGCAGAGTGAAAACGCTATGCTGCGCGGTCATACGAGAGCCGATCCGATAGGGATAGACCGCAATTGGTG
>DASXOI010000349.1:0-1770 GCA_036494375.1 Candidatus Udaeobacter sp. | reverse complement strand
ACCGAGCTGTTGTTCAACAAAGATTGCTCATGCACCGCGTTCGGATCGCTGGAAAGAGTTTGCGCCGTGGAACGTTCGATTTCGTTGAGAACAGAATTAACGTCCGGCTGTTCCACTTTCGGTTGGTCAGGTAACACATCGCGCATGTCATCGGGCAGCGCTGTGCTCGCTTGAACTTCCTCCAGCAATTTGTCGAATGACTTCTTCTCATCCGGCAGTTGCACGTCGCTGTTGTCCGGGTTCGGTTTCGCGGCCGGATTGATTTGATCGGCACTGCTTTTATCCAGGTTCGAATCGAGAACGCGTTTCACCTTGAACGTCGGCGTCTGCTCGTTTTGAGCGAACACGGTGTCGGGAGACGCGAAACGCGTGCGATAAAAATAGGTGCACAGCGCGAAATGTACGGCCAGCGACACGATTAATCCGAGCCAGAGCCAGTTGCGTTCCTTGCTACCCGTCAGCAGACCTTCGGTCTCGAAGTGGTCGAGCTCGTCGAAATCGGAAACCCTCATGCGATCGCAAAGATATCACACTTCGCCTGGCGAGCCATGCCAATGCAGCTCCTCACTGTCTCACTAACACCGGACTTCAGTCCGGTGTTGCGCAAGCTGACAGGATTCAGCCGTTTTAACGGCTTCGGGCGTCTTTTAAAGCCGTTAAAACGGCTAAGCGTTTTTGCTTCATATTGCACCTGGCTGAAGCCAGGTGTTAATGAAAGATGGTTATGAAGTTCCCCGGCTGCTCTTCGTTCGCTCGATAAATGCACGCGCAGCCCGGCGTATTTCCTCGGCCACACGCGCTTCGGGCGACACAAATTTCGGAGTGAACCACGGAAACAAGCCAATTAAATCGTGCGTGACCAGAATTTGTCCGTCGCAATGCTCGCCCGACCCGATGCCGATCGTGGGGATGCCGAGTGCATTGGTGATCAATTTAGCGACATCGGCCAGAACAATCTCGAGCACGACGGAAAATGCTCCCGCGTCTTCCACCGCATGCGCGTCCGCCAGCAATGCTTCGACTTCCGATTGCGTGCGGCCTTTGATTCGGTAGCCGCCTTGCTCGCGCACACTTTGCGGTAACATGCCGATGTGCGCCATAAACGGTATTCCCACCTGCGTGATCGCCTCGATCTGCGCAACATGACTCACACCACCTTCGAGCTTCACCGCCTGCGCACCGGCATCGACAAATTTTCTGGCGGTCTCCACAGCTTGTGCCGGAGTGTCGTAAGTGTGAATCGGCATATCCGCGACTAGCAACGCCTGTTTGATCCCCCGCGCCGCTGCGCGCGTGTGATGCAACATTTCGTCCAGCGTTACATTCGTAGTGTCCTCATAACCCAGAACCACCATGCCTACCGAATCGCCCACGAGGATGATGTCGATTCCACTCTCATCGAGCAAACGCGCGGTGGGATAATCGTACGCCGTGAGCGCGCTGATCTTCTCGCCGCGCTGCTTCATCTCGCGAAAATCTTTCATAGCGCTTGCTCGCAAGATCATCTGCCGATTTCAGAACGCAAGCTGTGGCAGAAAGCGGCGCTACAGTGCCGCACTCCAAAACGCAAGCGCCTGAAACGCGCGTGCTATGTCGGCCACGTTTTGGAGTGCGGCAGCGCTCTGCCGCTTTTGGATTTTGGCAAAACTACCATGTGTCCGCGTAACGAATGACCTCGTCGGACTGTTCAACTTCACCAAGCAATTGCCGAATACTTTTCTTCTGACCTGGCAACAGCAAGTCCGGTCGGATGTCTGCGAGAGGTCGAAG
>DASXOI010000348.1:0-6868 GCA_036494375.1 Candidatus Udaeobacter sp. | reverse complement strand
AGTCTGGCGAGAATAAGAGCTGAGGGAAAGCCAATTACGGCCCTGTGAAACTGCGGAAGCGACTCTGAAGTGAAAACCGGCATTACCGGATCGACCGATTCGAGACTCGCTTTCAGCTCGAGCTCGGAAAAGAGCTTTGGGCCCTCAATCACATCATTTTTCAGGATGCGTGCGAAGAAAAAAGATTTCCTGCGCGCATCGCCAATTGCACAGTATTCCTCCTCATCGCTTTGTATTGCGCAAATCGAGGGATACCCGATCAAGGTCGCATCACAAGAAAGTTGTATTCCGATAGCGGCCGAAATCGCGATGCGCGTTCCGGCATATGAGCCGGGGCCAAGTCCGACAATGATCTTTTCGGGAGCGCCAAATTCTTTTCGCATCGCCTGAAGATTCTCGAAAAACTCCGCGGAATTTTTTCGATCGTTAGGCCATTCGCAGGTGAATTCGATTTCGCCATCCAGCCACGCCAGGCTGCCGAGCGAGGTGGAAAGTTCAAGCGCGAGCGTTTTCATGATCGTGATGAAACACCGTTATGATCCGCTGATGCTCCGATTTTATTTCAAAGGAAATCCAGCGCGCCTGCTCTGGAATCAAGTCCGGAAACCGATCGGCCCATTCGATCACTGAAACGCCATCGCCAAAAAAATAATCTTCCAGTCCAAGCCGCACGGCTGATTCTCGATTTTCCAGCCGAAAGAAATCAAAATGATAAATCGCCAATCGCCCGCCTTGATATTCATGCACGATGGTAAAAGTGGGACTTGTTACTGCGGCGTCGCTTTTCAAACCCGCGACCAGAGCCTGGGTGAACAAGGTCTTCCCGCTGCCCAGTTCGCCTGTGAGCGCCAATACGGAACCGGCCACAAGATCCTCCGCGATTTGGCGCGCGATTTCTTCCGTTTCAGCTGGGCCGTTGGAAATGAACGTAGCCACGGGGCAATTTGCGATCTGCACTCTGCGATTTGCGATTGAGCGAGCCAATTCTGGTCAGCAGTACCTTCGGAAAATTTCGTCGCCACTCGCGCTCCAAGCGGGTTCTGTTACGACGCGACACGGCAAAAAGTAGTTCGTAGTCCTCCCCTTCTGAAATCGCGTTCTCGATAGTTGCACCACGGGTTACAGGCAAACTTTCCAAGTGGATGTCGAATCCCACCCTGCTGGCACGCGCAAATCGAGGAAGATCGGCTCCCAGTCCGTCGCTTAGATCCATCATAGCGTGGATTGAGAAATTTTTTGTAAGCCAACGCGACTCCACAACGCGTGCAACGAACTTCAAATGTTTTCCTTTCAGCGCTCCGCCAAGGCGGCCGGTAACGAAAAGATCGTCGCCCGATCTTCCGCCGCGACGAGATGCTGCGCGGGCTTTCTCAACAAATCCGATCACACTTACCGAAATCGCGATTGGCCCGTGTGTATTGCTCGTTTCGCCACCGACAATTCGCACTTTGAAGCGATTCGCGGCTCCGCGCAGTCCCCGATAAAGCCCTTGCACCCACGCAACTTTGGTTTGCTGAGGAACAATGAGCGTAATTAGCGCGGACTGAGGGACAGCGGACGCCGCCGCGAAATCGCTCAAGGGACGCATCATGGCTTTCCATCCGACGTCTGAGGCATTCGTTCCATGCGCGAAATGCACCCCTTCGACAACGCAGTCCGTTTTTAGAACAAGATATTTTTTTCCTCGTGGTATTCCGACAATCGCGCAGTCATCGGCTGAACCCGCAAAGACTTTTCCGCCTCGAACAGGCGGAAGATTAAGTAAGATTCGGTTCAGCAGTCGGTCTTCACCCAGAGCACCGAGTTTCATTGAGAAAGGATCTCTGGAAACGCAAGAGCGGTGAGAGTCAGCGAGTTGAAGAGGGAATGCATTGTCATCGAAACAAGAATCGAGCCGCTCCATTCGTAGGCAATCGCGAAACAGCTCCCCAGGACGAATAACGGTACAAACGACGGGAAGTGTGCATGGGCCGCGGCGAATAGCAGGGAGCTAAGTATCACCCCAAGAAAACAGCCAACGTAGCGTTTGAGCACGCCATAGATGAAAAATCGAAAAACAAACTCCTCGACGATCGGCGCGATTGCCACGGCAAAAACAATGATCGTAATCCGCTCCCCGATGGTGCGCGATCCGCTGAAGAACTCGACGACGCTCTGCTTGCTTGAACCGCCACCGAAAAATCGCTGATTAATAGTCTCGGAAAAACCGATCAATGGATAAGCAAAAAAGAGCAGAATAGCCCCACTGCCTAAGGTTCGAAAAAAACTGATTTTGAGAAATCCCGCCGATGCGCCGACATCAAAACCGCGGAATTGCAAAAGAGTGGCTATGACCAGCACCACGAAAGCGCTGACGAGGAAATTGGCCAGAAGATTACGTGGGTGAAATTGAAGCGCCGGGTCGGGAACCGTCGAGCTGATCGTCATTAGAAAGAAAAAGATCAGCACACTGGCGAGCACGGCTTCCGGTAGTCCAAAAGCGCGCGCCGGCACGTCGGCCGCGGAAGCGATTCGAATCCGTGCGCTGATCTGATAAATCAGCGACACATACACACAAAGACTGCCAATGAAATAAAGAGCGGAAAGCAAACGCAGCGCGAGGCTCGGGGCGGCCCCGAATGTTGCAAACACGTTCCCGAATAGCATGAGGGTATGCTGAAGTGTGCGCTACCCTCAATGGCTACGGAGCGTAGTAACTTGGCAGAAAATACGCGCGCCCAGTTTCTAATTGGGGCACGAGTTGTTTTGGAAGTTGCAGTTCGATTTTCGAATCTGATTCTCCAAATACGCGCAGGAATCGGGAAAGACTAAATGGCGGTCCATACTTCACGACTTTCGCGTCCGGCGCGTTACCCAATTGTTTTGCTTTGGCGAAGGCGTCGTCTAATTCACCGAGACCGTCTATGAGCTTGTTCTGCAACGCTTCTTTGCCGGAAAGAATCCGGCCGTCGGCGATTGTGTTGCGGAGAAGATCGGCCGGCAGGTTTCGCTCTTTTGCGACGATGCCGAGAAATTTATCGTACGTATTCATAATGAAGTTCTGCACGAGCTCTCGTTCCTCCGGCGTGATCGGTCGCGCTCCGTTCAACATGTCTTTGAATTTGCCGCTTTTAAAAACTACAGACGCGAGGCCGATTTTGTTAAATAGCTGCTCGTAATTCAGGGTTTGAATGATTACTCCAATGCTGCCAGTGATCGTCGTTTCATTGGCCATCAAGAATTTGCCACCGCAGGAGACATAATATCCACCCGAGGCCGCCAGGGAATCCATGTAGACGACAACTGGTTTTCTCGCGCGAGTCTTGACGACCGCGCTGTAGATCGCATCGGAAGCGGTAACTTCTCCGCCGGGGGAATCGATCTCCAGCACAATAGCCTTTACGCGATGATCCTCGCGCGCCTGTTGAAGGGCTGCACGCAAATCATCGACCATTGAGTCGCTGACGTTTCCCGGGATCGATGAGCTGATCAGGCCGCGCATGGTGATCACCGCGATTTTGTCCGTCGTTGCGCGAGCACCTCTTTGAAGCAGGATCTCACGAAAACGCGGAATAGGTTCTCCGTCCCGGATCCCTCCGACGCGCTGAAACGCGGCGATCATCAACACAAAGTTCACGAACAGACTGGCGCAAAGCGCGACGAACAAAAAGATGCTCAGACAGCCCAGCCTGCGATCGGATGCCATACCAGAACGAAACTTCCGGAGAACAGCCGCGCGCACAAGCGCTTTTCATGCTTCGCGACGATCTGCGACTGACCAGCCGTTAAGCTCGGGCGAAATAGCGCAAGGCGCGTAAGCTTGGCAGAAAGAAATAACCGCCGCCGCGCAGCGTGACAAATTGTGGCAGGCCCGACACGCGCCGCCGCAGCGTGCCGTCGCCGGGAATGGTAAAGTTGCCAGTCACCGGGCATCCCGGTATCGATTCACGATTGCCCAGAAGCGGATCGCTTTCTCCCGTAATACCGGAAAACTTGGTGTTCGTTATCCATGCATTTTGCAGGAACTCGAACTGGCGCGAAATATTGGCGTTGAGACAGATGAAATGTAATCCGCGAGACGACTCGTTAGGCCCCGATGGCTGCACCGCTTCTTCGGGTAACAGCTCCGAACCGTACTCGCGACCTCGCCGCAGAATACGATGAAACCGAACCGATGACGTTAGATCATCGTAGAATCCCTTCGGACCGAAACCCAGCATAATCATTAGCTTTCGAAGGACGTTGGGGCGCCGCTCTGGAAAATCGCTGTTGCGCGGGTTGGTTCGGCGAACGTGTGCGCCGAAAGGGCATCGCGCACCAATTGGATCGCTCTCATAAGTAAATTGATTCTGCGGGACGGTTCGCGAATCCGTGCCGGCAATCGGCTCGACCTGAACCGGCACCAACGGGTCGCCTGTTCGCGTGCGGCCGACCATTTTCGCGCCCAATTCATTGGCGTCTGCAATATTTCCGTCAGCTTGCTCATGAAGAAACTTCCAGAAGCCTCGGACGTCCTGTTCCAACTGCCGCATCACCAGATAAGTTCCGTTTCGCGCCAGATCTTTTTTTGCGGGCGCATCTTCTGCATTTAGCAAACCTGTGGTAGCACCTTCGGGCTCGAGCAATGGCCGATCGGTTATCTTTCCATACTCGTTAGGATACCCCAGCAGGAACTCACCCAGCGCAACAAGATTGGTGTATTCCAATTGATTACGCGGCCTTTCCAGTTGCTGCTCCCAATCGATCTGCGGCTGGCTGATGCCGTCGGCAAACCCGAATGGTTCAACTCCATCGAGATTGCTCGTGCCAAGCGAAGTGAACTCCTCGAATGCTTCACTCCAGTTCTGATCCTTGATCCTTTGGATAGATGAATCGAGCTGGTCCTGCTCGGCAAAGACCATCACCAACGCATGCGGCTCTCGTCCGTCGCTGCCCCAAGTCCAATTTGATGGCGCGTTTTTCCCGACGTCGCTCAATTGTCGCGCTCGGCTTTCTTGTCCCATGCCTCCGCGAAACTCATGCGAAAAACCGGCAATGATTGGCTCCGGAACCCCAAGCGCTTTAAGGCCAGGCGCCGTAAACGCGATATTCAAAGCAGTGTTCGGAGGCGGTTTTTGTTCAACAGCTGTAGTTATAGGAGCCGCGCGGAGCCACGCTTTGGCTGCATCTGCGTTCTTCACGCGAACGAGCACATAGGACGCACTCGTCATGTGACCGTATCCGAAGCGGACGAGGCCTTGCACGTCGGCGTAATCGACTTGGCTCATAGCAGTGCGACCCAGTCGCGGGCTTGCTCGTCAGTCATCGACGACATCTCTAATCCTTGACGAATCCGAGTGTTTCTTTCCAAGTCGACGGCACTGAGTCCTGGATAGGCCTTGTACCAAACCTTGCTTGGCAACGAATGACGCCTGAGGTACTCCTTATAATTCCGCTCGTCTATGCAACCATCCTGCACTAACCAATTCGTTATTGGATAACCGATTCCGTTGCTAAAGGAAGCGTTCAGCCCAAAGCCTGTTTTGTTAATGAAGTCATCCATATAGCTCTCGACGCTGCCGTCGTAGTTGCTGCAAAAGATCATTCGCTCCCTGCCAGCAACAAACACCCATCGCGCGAAGTGTATTGAGCGTATTCGACCGAGTCGACCGGGACGGGTGATATGGCGCGCGCCGTAGTTGACCGTCTTGAGCACGACGCCGGTCGTCAACAGTCGCACGAGACCGGGCTTCAAACTTCCCATGGCGCTGAATTGATTCGTGACGTCGTGATCCTCGAAGCTCGAGAGGTTTTCCGAATATTGCTGATCAACCATGGGACAAACCACGGGATCGCCTTTCTCCAAGCGGCGAAGCGCAAACAGGTAAAACGGAGCGGCAACGAGAAGTAATGGCGATAGCAGCAAACCCAGCAATGGAAACCCGATCATGTGCAGCAGATTTTTGATCTGCCATCCGATAGGTGTCGGAGCTTCTTTTGATAATGTTAGGCGTTCTGCCGATTGCTCCGCATTGACGAAAGCTCGCAATTTGTCATGAACCTCGGACGATCGTAGGCCGTACAAAGTGGCATGGTTTCGGTCGAGATAATTCTCAAGCGCATCGTAAAGCGCGGCCTCTTCGCGAATCTGGCGCACTGTTCGCCCACGCCAATTCACGTAGGCAGCAATGGGCGGGGCATTGTGTTCTTTCATCCAATGGAGAAGATCGGTGTCAGCGCCGAATCCCTGACAGCATGAGAAAATTTTTCGCAAGCCTTTACCGGCGCGCCTAATCAACTTTCCCAGAAACGCACTTACATCGCCATCGACGTCGCCCAGGAATGTCAGATATAGGGGATAACTGCGCGGCGTTAAACCGTAAACGCGGATATCTTCAGTCGTTTTGTCGTCAAGTATAACGAATCGCGCGAAGTGGAGCGTCTCGAATTCGGCAAAAGGCAACAGAGGGTTATCAGGATCTACCTGTCCCGGCCCGCGGTTCATCGAATCAAGCAACTGCCGAAGCTCCGTCTCGCGCTCCGGAACGATCGCCGCGAGCACCATGAAGTTCGACTGAGGAGTCATAGTCTTCCAGAGCTTATCGGTTAGATCGGCCTGTCATGTTGAGCGAAGGGAAACAGCTCTGATTTGTGGCATGGAGGATCATCTTATGAATGATCAGAGATTCTTCGCTTCGCTCAGAATGACGTTACAACAGAGTGCTATTCGAATACTTCATCACCAGTGGGCTCGTAATGGGGCACGTTGTTCATGTTATGACGTAGCTGTGATAACTCGAAGTACATCCGTCGCCGGGCACGGCTTTGATTCCCCAGCGGACGGTGCTCGGCGATGGTATGCCACGGGTTGTAAGAGAGCTTCCTGGCAAATTCCATTTGCGCTTGCGAA
>DASXOI010000347.1:0-2969 GCA_036494375.1 Candidatus Udaeobacter sp. | reverse complement strand
CCAAATGTGGATATAAAAAAGGATCCGAAACCGCCAGGCACACACTTCCAAGGCACACCGATGCCATACTTTATGCGCATCGTATCGGGCACAGGCTTGCATGCCGGTTATTTGCCGGGCTATCCGGCTTCGCACGGCTGCATCCGCATGCCTGAATTTATGGCGGAAGATTTCTTCAGGTCCGTGTCAGTCGGGACGCCGGTCACGATTACGAACTAGTTTCAGGTATACGCCGGAACGACGTTGTCCCGGGAAGCTGTCAGCTTCCCCTACAGGCGCGGTGGTGGCGTCTGACGCAGGCGCCGCCTTACAAGAAACGTCTGCTGAGCGTGTGAGAAGCGACGTTGATTGAAACATCTGGCTTTGTTCGGCGTTGTATCTGGGCTTGCAGAAAATTCCCGCTCACTTCATTCTGATGATCCTGCACGAGTAATATGATCGTAATCACACAACCCAGCGCCACCGAGGAACAGATCCAGCGGATTGTCACGCGCGTGCGCGAATTTGGGCTTGAGGCACAAATTAGCCGGGGGGCATCGCGGGTGATCATCGGCGTCATCGGGCCTGAGGCACTCCTCCGGGAAAAGGCGATCGCAGCAATGCACGGCGTGGAAGCGATCGTGCCCGTGCTGAAGCCGTACAAACTTGCGGCGCGCGATTCACGCGGCGCTTCCTCCGTGCCGATTGGAGATGTTCGGCTGGGGGAACACGAGGACGTAATTCTCATTTGCGGGCCGTGCTCGGTTGAAAGCAAACAGCAGATTCTGTCCATCGCGACGATCGTGAAAGAATCGGGCGCAAGAATTTTGCGCGGCGGCGCATTCAAACCGCGCACGTCACCGTACAGTTTCCAGGGATTGCGTGAAGAAGGACTTCGGTTTCTCGCCGAAGCCCGCGCGACGACCGGCCTCCCGGTCGTGACCGAAGTGATGGACCCGCGCGATCTCCCGATGATCGAAAAATATGCGGATTGCCTTCAGGTCGGCACGCGCAATATGCACAACTTTTCGCTTTTGAAAGAGGTGGGCCGTAGCAGCCTTCCGGTGCTGCTGAAGCGCGGATTTAGCGCCACGATCTATGATTTGATCATGAGCGCTGAATACATTCTGAACGAAGGCAATCCCAACGTGGTCCTGTGCGAGCGCGGCATTCGCACGTTCGATAACTCTGCGCGTTATACGCTCGATTTGAGCGCTGTTCCCATTTTGAAATCAAAAACCCATTTGCCGGTGATTGTGGATCCAACGCACGCGCTCGGTCTCCGCGAGTTCGTGCCGCAGATGTGTCTCGCTGCTGTCGCGGCCGGAGCGGATGCGCTGATGATCGAAGTGCATGATTCTCCGGAGCAGGCCAAGAGCGATGGTAACCAGGCGCTTACCCCGGAAATTTTCGCCGAGCTCGTCCCGCGCCTGCGCGCAGTCGCCGCAGCGATCGGCCGCGAAATGTAGTCTGAATCACAGCGCTAATGGCGCAGCGCAATCATTCGATAGCCTTGGGCAGCGCCCCAGGATTAAGCGCCGACAAGCATCTGGCGCTGAAAGTGCGATTCATTCGCGACATCAGTTCGATCCGTGCGGTCGATTGAAACGCGCTTTCAGCGCACCTCCACACGGGAATCTGATGTCCTGAGCCGATGCCCCAGGCTCACAATGAGACCGCGCCATTGGCGCTAAACAACGCAGCCAGGCAGCGGCTACAATTCTGCCTGATTTGGCGTAAAGTTTGCGGTGGAAAAATCAGCGGAACTTTTGGAGGGCGTCGCAGCGAGCGAGCCAATCGCCAGCAAGCTCGATGCGATACAACGCGCTCAATGGCCCGTTCGATTTTCTCATGTGATCCAGCCCGCGCAGCCGTTCCTGGCTGCCGTGCTCGCAAATGCCTATCACGGCCGTCGACTCGATCAACGACAGCCTGCTGATTCCACAATTTGGGTCCTCTGCCCCAGCGTTCATTCCCAGGAAGTGTTTTACGAAAGCTTGCTCAACTGGCAGCCAGACGCGCTTTTCCTGCCAGAAGCAGAATTGACCGGGATCGAAAATGTCTTGCCCGATCCGGAAATCACAGCGGAACGGCTGGCTTTGTTTTTGCAGATGGAGCGCGACACTGGCGCACGCATCATCGTGGCGACACGCGCAAGTCTCGATCAAGCTGCGCCGAAACGCGGAAGCCTTGAATCTGCGGTTGTTCAACTCCGGCGCGGAGCAACCGCGAAAATGGAAGAGTTTTTCGAACGACTCGCGGCCAGCGGTTATGAACGCGTCTCACAAGTCACCACTCGTGGACAATTCGCTGTCCGCGGCGGGATTATCGATCTTTATTCGTGGCATGCGCCGTTGCCGTTTCGATTGGAATTTTTCGGCGACCAAATCGAATCGCTACGCGAGTTTGATATCGATACGCAAACTTCCGTGCGCGATTTGCGCTCGATCGACATTCTGCTGAACCAAGGAACGCCGGTCTCCAATCCGCCGGGGCGATCTGGAGATCGCCCTTCCTTGATAGAAGACCAAAGCGGGAACGTTCGCGACTACATTCGCGAGGGCCATCTGATCATCGACGTCGAGCCTGCCGAGGAATCGGGTGTTCTGGGGAGCGCGGGCGCCTCGCCCGTACTGGCACGCGCCTCGCGGGCCAGCGGGAGAGTTTTTGGCGAGCCGCCCAAAACAGCGGGCGAAGGCGCCCGCGCTTCCCAAATAATTTCCAACGCGTACGTCCAAATCAGCGAAGGCTGGATTGAGACCGGGCCGGAAGATTTCAGCGGCGCGTTTCAGGATTGCGACATTGGAGAGTTTGGCGCCGGCGATCTCGTGCTCGCGGAGGCCAAACGCGCGCAGTTCGTCAATCGCTTGAAAGAATGGCGCGCGAATAACTCCACAATCGCAATCTATTTTCAGACTGAAGGCGAGATCGAGCGGTTCCGCGAAATCATGGAAGGAACGCTTGAGGGAATCGATTTCGTCGAGGGCTCG
>DASXOI010000346.1:0-2741 GCA_036494375.1 Candidatus Udaeobacter sp. | reverse complement strand
ACCGCCGCAATCGTGAACCCTGGTGCCTTAAATAACTGTCGAACAGCAAATCTAAGGTCCTGAACCACGTTTGTGTTCCTATGCTGCGATTCGATCTTCGACGACGCGACCGTCGAATAAATGGACCGTGCGGTCTGCATGCTGAGCGAAACGTTCGTCGTGCGTAACCATGCAAACCGTGGCGCCGCCCTGATGCAGTTCGCGGAGCAGATGCATGACAGCTTCGCCATTGTGCGAATCCAGATTACCGGTCGGCTCGTCGGCGAGCAGGATCGCCGGTCTGCCGGCAAGCGCGCGCGCAACCGCAACGCGCTGCTGTTGACCGCCGGAGAGCTGGCTCGGCAGGTGTTTCGCCCGGTGCGCCATGCCCACGCGCTCCAGTGATTCGGTGACCAGTGCTTTGCGGTCACTGGCACCTGTGCCGCGATACGTGAGTGGCAATTCGACGTTCTCAAAAACCGTGAGATCGCCGATCAAATTAAAACTTTGAAAGATGAAACCGATTTCGCGATTGCGAACGCGCGCCCGCTCCGCGAAGGAAAGATTCGCGACCTCGTGACCTTTCAGCGCGTAGCTGCCGTCGGAAGGAGTATCCAGCAGACCGAGAATCGAAAGCAGCGTCGTCTTGCCGCAACCTGATGGTCCCGCGATCGAAATATATTCGCCCTCGCGAATGTCGAGGTGAATACCCGAAAGCGCGTGCGTCTCTACTTCATCAGTGAGAAACACTTTGGTTACACTGGCGAGCCGGATTAAGGGAGCGTAGCCGTTTCCATCAAACTCGGTGGTTGATTCCTCTGCAGTTAGTTCAGTCGATTTCATGTTGATCGTATTGCTGATTGGTGATTTCTGATTGCTGTTTTCCCCGAGCCATCGCGGTTCACGCGCGACGCCGAGATGTACGAGGCCGCCATGATAGCGGTGACCTCGTTTGCTTCCTTCAGCAGAGGAGCAACTTTCTTCTCCGGCAAAAGTTTGTCATCGATAATCAACTCAAGCCAAAGCGCAGTTTCATCGGCTTCTTCTTCGGCGATGCCCACCTTTGCGATAAATTCAGCCTTTGATCGTCCACGACATGCGGCGCGATAATTAGCCGCCACGCTGGTTCCGCTGCGAACGAGCTGGCTCGCAATAGCACGTCCCTTTGGCGTGTTCGGTAATACGTCAACCAGTCGCATGACACGCAATGCGAATTGTTTTTTCCGTTCCTTAAGGTCTCGAGCGTTCATCTGGAAAATCACCAATCAGAAATCAGAAATCAGCAATCATCAATTCAGTCGAATCCTGTCGTGTGAGTCCCACGCACTGGTGTCAGAAAGGATCACCTGATCCCCTGGTTGGAGACCGTCTAAAATCTGAATTGTGTTTACCGAGCTCTTGCCCAGCTTCACTGGAGTACGGACAGCTTCCGAAGTGCCGCTGACGATTTTGAACATTCCGACGGTGTTGTTTTCCTGCCCGAACGCAGGGCGCCCCACGTAAATGACGTCGTCGAGATGTTCGAGCTCGATTGTTCCATCAACGCTAAGATCGGGTCGGGCGCCTTTCGGCAGCGCTTCATCAAAGGCAACTTCGACATTTACAGTTCCCTGCTCCACTGCGGGATCCACGCGCGTGACGTGGCCGTTCGCGACGCCGTTGCGAGTGTCGATCACGGCTTTCTGACCAATCTGAATATCCTTTGCCTGCGTCTCAGCAATCTTGACCTGGGCTTTTAGCTTCGTCGGGTCCGCGACACGCGCGAGATTATCGCCGACCTTCACACGCTGTCCGATTTGCACAGGCAACTGTTGCAGGACGCCCGACATCCCGGCGCGCACATGCAACGCTTCCACTTGGTCAGCCTTCAACTTGGCGAGTTGTTTGGCCTGATCGACCGCGGCCTGCTTCGACGCTAACTGTGGATCAATCGACTCGTGTGCAAACTGCAGCCGCTTTTGTTCGATCTCATTCCGATTCGCCAGTTCGGCTTCTTTCACCTTTGACGTTTTGTATTGTAGCTCGGCGATCAAACCGTTTTTTGCTAACTGATCGTTAGTCTGCCGCTCCATCTTCGCCTGCTCGTAGTCTGATTTGGCCTTCGCGGTGGTTGCTTCCTGATCCAGGAGCCCGCGCTGCAGAGTGGCGCGTAAAGTAGTTAGCTCCGCTTCGGCGGCAGTGGCCTGAAGAGTGGCATCGTGAGCGGCTTGCTCCAGCTCAGGGCTGGTTAATTCCAAAATCACCGAGTCCGTTTCCACGTGTGTCCCAGGCCAGATATTTATTTTTTCCACCCGTCCTTCGGTGTTTGTGGCGATCCAGCGTATGTCCTCCGGAACAAGCGTCCCGAGGCCGCGCACCTGTCGCACCATTGGACCGCGTTTGACGGTATCAACCCAAACGGTGGACCGATCGACGCTCGGCACAGCTGGCTTCAAACGCGAAATTGCAATCGTCGCCAGAATCAAACCCAATACGGACGCCGCGATAATTATGATGCGGCGCTTGCGTTTTTTCGCAGCGACGCCTGTGCGCGGCACGTCCATCTTTGAAAGATTCGGCGCAAAGCCGGCCGGACGCACAATTGTTTGGTCTGTTGGTTTTCGGTCTGGAATCACGGTTCGCTTAGGTCAGAGCAGAGGAAGAACGTTAAGGAGGTGGAGCACCGCGGATATCCCGGTCGCAATCGGCATGATTGCCATGCCAATGAGCGCCGTGAACACAGCCGCTTCGCACAGGAATTCGCGGTTCGCTTCAGCGTCGAA
>DASXOI010000345.1:0-16762 GCA_036494375.1 Candidatus Udaeobacter sp. | reverse complement strand
CGCGCTCTTGCGCACAGTGATTGTTCCCTGGCCGGGAGCGGGAGATGGCGACGCTTCGGCGTACTTTTTTGTCGAGGGCCAAATGAGACGCCACGGCTGAGTTTTAATTGTTTCGCTAAATTGCTTGATGTTTTCACCGGCCGGCTGGAGTTCGGTTGTCGCTGACTTTAGCTTCTCTGATGACGACCGCAGGTTTTGCAGGGTCACTTTGATATTGTCGTTCTCGGTTAGGCTGGTGCTGATTTTTTCGATGTTGGTGAGCGAATTCGAGAGCGCGCTGTCGGGCGCGGTTAGACTGGAAAGGTGTTCGCCGAATGTTTTGAACTGCGTAAGAGCGAGATTCAGTTCGGAATTTTCGTCGGTGAGTTTGTTGAGATTTTGGGCGGTGTTCTGAAGGTCTTTCATCGTGTTCGTCGCCTCATTGGCAACCGGTTTGATCACCTCCAGCATTTTCGCTGCGGCTTCGCCGAGATCCGGAGTGCGTTCGCCTGCGAATGTCTCGCCATTCTTTGCGCGGCCCGATTCTTGGGTGCCCTGAGTGAAATCGATAGCCGTGTCGCCTAACAAACCGAGTTGTACCATTTGTGCCTTGGCGTCACGATAAAGCATGGCGCTCTTGTCCACCTGCACATCAACACGCGCTTCGAAGCGCGGCGACGGGGAAGGGCTCGCACTCGGTTCAGCCGGGTGAATGGCCGCCGCCGCTTGCTGCGCTTGCTTCTCTTCGGCAGGCGTGAGTGGCGAAGACAATTTTTGGACCTGACCAATCTTGCGGCCTGCGAGCATCACCACCGCGCCCGGTTTAATTCCGGCGGCGTTATCGAAGTAAACGCCGTAGGTGGCCAGCGGCCGAAACAATCCCGGCGCGCCGAGCAAGACAAGAAGAAAGGCGATTATGCCGATCGTGCCGATCACGAGCAAGCCCGTCAGGATTTCATTTCTTTCTAATTGCATCGAGTGAGCCTTCGAGAATTGGGCCTTCTGTGCTGCCGCTCAAGAACTGTGCGACCACGGGGTTCTTAGACTGTTTAAGTTGTTCTGGTTTACCTTCTTCAATAATCTTTCCCTCGTACAACATAGCCATGCGTGTGGCTATGCGAAAGGCGCTCTCCATTTCGTGTGTCACAATGATAGAGGTCGCCTTTGATTTCTGAGTGAGGCTGATAATTAGTTCGTCCACGACTGAGGCAATGACCGGGTCGAGCCCCGCCGAGGGCTCGTCCAGCAGGATCAGTTCGGGGTCGAGCACGAGCGCGCGCGCAAGCGCTACGCGTTTGCGCATGCCACCGCTGAGTTCGTCCGGCAGCAGGTCCTTTGTGTCTAGCATCCCTACAAGGTCGAGTTTTTCGTCAACGATTTTGTCAATCTCGCTGCGCGATTTGTCGGTGAGCTCTTCCAATGGCAGCGCCACATTCTGGCGAACTGTGAGCGAGCTTAACAGCGCGGAATATTGATAAACCATCCCGATGTGCTGTCGCACCTGTTGAAGCTTCCTGCGTTTAAGCCGGTTGATCTCAAACTGTTTAAAAAAAATCGAGCCGGAATCCGGTCGAAGTATGCCGAGGATCAGGCGCAAAATCGTACTCTTGCCGCTGCCGCTCTGGCCCATAATCACCAGGCGCTCCTGCGGCTGCACGTCGAGTGACACGCTTTCGAGGACGTTTTTCTCCTCGAACTGCATGTGCACGTCGCGCAGCTCCACCATATGCGACGGCGTGCTCACGTGGGATAGAAGTTGGTGTAAATGATGTTGTAAACCGTGTCGGTACCTATCACGGTTGTGATAGCGGTGACCACGCTGGAAGTCGTGTTGGTCCCAACTCCAGCCGCGCCACCCTTCACTGTGAGTCCCCGGTAGCAGGCAATCGAGGCGATGAGCAGGCCGAACATGAAGCTCTTTAAAATCCCGGTGATGATATCGCGAATGAGCAGTGAATCTTTTACCAGATCGAGAAAATATGGAAATGCGATGCTGAAATACGCTTTACAAACCAGGCTGCTGGCAAATACGGCTGCAAGGTTCGAAACCGTGGAGAGACACGGTGTCAGCAGAAACAGCGCGAGCATTCGCGGCGCCGCGAGAAATCGCAGGGGTCCGATGCCCATGGCCTCAATTGCTTCGACTTCCTCGTTGACCTGCATCGTGCCCAGTTCGGCCGTAAACGCTGCGCCAATGCGTGCAGCGACCATAATCCCGGTGAGCAGCGGCCCGAGTTCACGGGTAAAAGCAATGGCCACCAAACCTGGAATCAGCCGCTCCGTTCCGAAGCGTTGCAGCTGATACCCCGTCAATAACGCCATTGTGAGCCCGAGAAAGAAACAGACCAGCCCCACCAGCGGCACCGAATCCACACCAGCCCGAACGCTCTCGCGGAAAAAGCTGGCTGCGCGGAATGGGGCGCGACCCTGCTGCACCCGTTCCATGCTTTCCTGGAACGTGTTTACGATGAACCAGAAAACGCTCCCGAGCTCGCGCAGAAAACTGCGCTGGATCTCAACGACCTCCAGAGGACCTGGCATCGTGCGACGCGATTCGGCGTTAGGCATGGAGGAGACATTGCCTCACTTCGCCCTAGGGAAAAGCGCAAACTTGATAGCGCCGAAATCTCCTCCAAGGAATGACGGCTTCCCAGCCGTCACTGATATTCGACGGCTGCCCAAGCCGTCGTTCCTCGTGCGTTTGGTCAAAGCCCGTCGACATTCCACGAGCTACAGCGTTACATTTGCGTTGATGAGACTTGCTCGAGCTTGCGCAGCCAATTGCTTCTTTGCTGCCATGATCTTTAATGCTGCGGCGTCGCAAATACCGCCCGATAACACTCCAAATATGGAAACAAAGAAAATTGGACTCGCGATTCACGGCGGCGCCGGAACGATTGAGCGCAGCTCGATGACGCCGGAAAAAGAGCGTGAATATCGAGCAGGGCTTGAGCGGGCATTGACGGCTGGTTACGAAATCCTGAAGCGTGGTGGATCAAGCCTCGACGCAACGGAAGCAGCTGTGCGCGTATTGGAGGACGATCCGCACTTCAACGCTGGGCGTGGTTCTGTGTTTACCAGCGCGGGCACAAACGAGATGGACGCCTCCATTATGGACGGAAAGACACTGAAGGCCGGCGCAGTTGGCAGCGTGCAACACATAAAAAATCCTATCAACCTTGCGCGGCTGGTAATGGAAAAATCCCCGCACGTGATGCTCGATTGCGCGGGGGCGGAAGCGTTCGCGAAAGCAAATGGGATCGGATTGGTGGATCAAAAATATTTCTTTACGCAGCAACGATGGGACGCCTTGGAAAAGATGAAGGCCGCTGAAAAGAACAGGGCGAGTGGTGCGGGGAAAAGCTTTCTGATCACCGATCAAGATCGACACGGCACCGTCGGAGCGGTCGCGCTGGACAAAGACGGTAATTTGGCCGCGGCGACTTCGACCGGCGGAACAACAAACAAAATGCCGGGACGAATCGGCGACACGCCGGTGATTGGCGCGGGCACTTACGCGAACAATCAGACCTGCGCAGTTTCCTGTACCGGCGATGGCGAGTATTTCATTCGTGTCGCAGCGGCGCATGAAGCGTCGGCGTTGATGGAACATCGCGGAATGAAATTGCAGGAAGCGGCCCAGACTGCCCTCGACACCGTGAAACAGCTCGGCGGCACCGGCGGTTTGATCGCGATCGATAAAAATGGTGAGATCGCATTGCCTTTTAATACAAACGGCATGTATCGCGGCTACGTCGATCCGAAGGGCAAATTTGTCGTGGAGGTTTACAAGTGAACAAGACATCAGGCACTGCGCAGTCCGACATTGTCATCCTGAGCGAAGCCCAGCGGAGTCGAAAGATCCCGCGGCACTAACGTAAGGTAATGCGACGGGATTCCTCGATTGCGCTCGGAATGACGAAATGATGCTCCCGCCGTTCTCCATCATCATTCCATGTTTTAACGAAGAAGGCCGCGTCGGCCAGACGCTGCGGCTCACAATCGATTATCTTGCCGCCAACGCGCCGGAAAGTGAATTGATCGTCGTGAACGACGGATCCACCGATGGGACGGGAGCAATCGCGCGCGAACAATTGAAGTCGGCACCGGTCACGACGCGTTTGCTGGAGAATTTTCCGAACCGCGGAAAGGGCGCGGCGGTGCGATCTGGATTGCTTGCTGCAGGGACTCCAATCGGGCTGTTTTCCGACGCCGATCTTTCCACGCCACTTCAGGAGACGCCGAAACTGATCGAGCCCATCGCAAATGGCGAAGTGGACATCGCATTTGGTTCGCGCGCTTTGGATCGCAGCTTGATCGGCGTGCATCAGCCGTGGCGGCGCGAGCAGGGCGGCCGTGTTTTCAATCTCCTGGTGCGGTTCGCCACAGGGTTGCCGTTTTGGGACACGCAATGCGGATTTAAAGCTTTTCGTCTCGAGGCGTGCCGGCCGATTCTTGAAGCGGCGCAGATCGAAGGCTTCGCGTTCGATGTGGAGTTGCTTTATCGCGCGCATCGAGCCGGTTTGCGGATTCGCGAAGTTCCAGTGCGTTGGAATCATGCCGCGGGCAGCAAAGTGAGTTTTTTCCGCGACAGCCTGCGCATGTTGCGGGAAGTGATCTCGCTACGCGTACAAGGAACGACGGGTTCCCAGCCGTCGAGGAAAACGTGACGGCTGGCAAGCCGTCATTCCTTGTGTCCCTTTTCTTTCTGCTGACGCCATTTAAATTATTTGTTCCGATTTTCTTTCCATGCAGTCCTTCCAATTTCATCCCGCGGTGGCCCGATGGTTCGAACAAACGTTCGGTTCACCGACTGAGCCACAAATGCGCGGTTGGCCGGCCATTCAATCTGGTCGACACGCGCTGATTTCTGCGCCTACTGGCTCGGGCAAAACACTGGCTGCGTTTCTCGCTTCTCTCGATGCATTGTTTCGACGGGGCGCGGAAGATCATTTGCCTGATGAGACGCAAGTCATTTACGTCTCCCCGCTCAAGGCATTGAGCAACGATATCCGGAAGAATCTTCAGGAACCGCTATCCGGAATTCGTGCGTTACTAAGCGAGGCAAATGGCCGCGATATTGATGTTCGTGCCGAGGTGCGCACCGGCGATACGACTGCGGCACAGCGGCAGGCGCTGATCAAAAGGCCGCCGCACATTTTGGTTACTACGCCGGAGTCGCTATATCTGCTGCTTACGTCGGAATCCGGCCGGAAAATGTTGGGCACCGCGCGCACACTTATCCTCGATGAGATTCATGCGGTGGTGGATGACCGCCGCGGCGCGCACCTCGCGTTAAGTGTCGAACGTTTGGCCGCGCTAGTGCTAGCTCCGCTGCAAAGAATCGGTTTATCCGCGACGCAGAAACCGATCGAAGAAGTAGCGCGTTTCCTCGTAGGGAGTCGCGCCGTGGACGAAGCAGGCGCTCCGGATTGCGAGATCATCGATATCGGTCACCGGCGCGAATTGGATCTCGCGATCGAAATGCCCAAATCTCCGCTCGAAGCCGTGATGTCGAATGAGGTTTGGGAGGAAGTCTACCGTCGGCTTGCAGAGTTAATCGAGGCCCATCGAACGACCTTGGTTTTCGTCAACACGCGTCGCATGGCCGAGCGCGTCACACGTCACCTGAGCGAGTTGCTGGGCGCTGATGCTATCACTTCACATCACGGAAGTCTTTCTGCAAAACTGCGCCTGGAAGCGGAAGACCGGTTGAAGCGCGGCGAATTGAAAGCGCTCGTCGCAACGGCATCGCTGGAGTTGGGAATCGATATTGGCTCTGTTGATCTTGTTTGCCAATTAGGCACGACGCGTTCGATAGCCACATTGCTGCAACGCGTAGGTCGGGCTGAGCATAAGTGCGGTGGTTTGCCCAAAGGCCGGATTTTCCCGTTGACCCGCGATGAATTGATCGAGTGCGCAGCGCTGCTGCGTTGTGTTAATCGCGGCGAACTCGATCGGCTTACCATTCCCGAAAAACCGCTGGACGTGCTCGCGCAGCAAGTCGTTGCCGCAGCTTCAACACAAGATTGGGATGAGAATGAATTCTTCGACCTCGTGTGTTCAGCCTGGCCTTATCGCAACCTCACGCGTGCTGAGTTCGACCAGGTTGTGACAATGCTTGCCGAAGGTTTCAGCACAAAGCGTGGACGGCGCGCGGCCTTGATTCATCATGACGCGATCAACCATCGTTTGCGGGGCCGGCGCGGAGCCCGGATCACTGCGCTAACATCCGGCGGAGCTATTCCTGATAATACCGATTACCGAGTGATCCTCGAGCCGTCGGAAACTTTCGTGGGCACAGTTAACGAAGATTTCGCCGTCGAAAGTCTCGCTGGAGATATCTTTCAATTGGGAAATGCGTCGTGGCGAATCCTGCGCGTGAATGCCGGCGTCGTTAGGGTGGAGGACGCAAAAGGTCAGCCACCGGGAATTCCATTTTGGCTGGGCGAAGCTCCCGCGCGAACCAACGAGCTTTCCAGTGCTGTTTCTGGTTTGCGGACGGAAATCGAAAAACATTTGTCCGTAGGGGAAGCTGACAGCTTCCCTCAAAAAATCGAAGAATGGATCGCGAAAGAATTCCAATTGCCACAAGACGCAGCGGATCAAGTCGCCACATATTTTGCGGACGCATATCGTTCGTTAGGCTTAATTCCCTCACAGCAAACACTGGTGCTCGAGCGGTTCTTTGATGAATCGGGCGGTATGCAGCTCGTTTTGCATGCGCCTTTCGGCAGTCGGGTCAATCGCGCATGGGGTCTGGCGCTGCGAAAACGTTTTTGCCGTTCGTTCAATTTCGAGCTGCAAGCCGCAGCGACCGATGACTCGATCGTGATTTCGCTCGGTACGCAGCATTCATTTCCGCTAGACGAGGTTTTTCGGTATCTCAATTCCAAAACAGTTCGAGAGCTTCTTGTTCAAGCGCTGCTCGACGCGCCGATGTTCACGATTCGCTGGCGCTGGAACGCAACCCGGTCACTCGCCGTGCCCCGTTTCCGTGGCGGGGCGAAAATGGCCGCGCCGCTGCAACGGATGGAATCGGAAAATCTTTTGGCGGCAGTTTTTCCGGATCAGCTGGCGTGCCTGGAGCACATCGTAGGCGACCGCGAGATCCCGGATCATCCACTGGTGAAGCAGACGATTGATGATTGCCTCACCGAAGCAATGGACATCGATGGACTGGAGGAAGTGTTGCGCAGAATCGAGCAGGGCGAGATTCGCTGTATCGCGCGCGATTTGCCGGAACCGTCGCCGCTCGCGGCCGAGATTCTGAATGCGCGGCCGTACGCGTTTCTCGACAACGCGCCTCTGGAAGAACGCCGCACTCAAGCCGTTTACACGCGCCGCGCCTCGGAGAGAAACGGCAGCGACGGACTTGGTGTTCTCGACGCCGCCGCGATCGAAAAGGTTAAAACTGAAGCCTGGCCCGAAGCAACGAACCCGGATGAATTGCATGATGCACTGATGTTGATAGGAGCGATGCCGCCTGAGGAGATTGAGCGGAGTGCGCGTGACGGCGACGCGGAGGAATTCGTATCAACGCTCGTAGCTGAGAACCGGGCAACCCGTGTTCTCGTGTCTTTGGAGCGCGGCGATCCCGCGACTAAGACTTTTTGTGTCGCGGCGGAACGGCTTCCGATGCTTCGGCCGATCTATCCGAACGCTGTCTGTGAGCCGGAATTGGTTCTGCCTGATTCTGTGCTGGGTAAGGCTTGGGAACGCACCGATGCGATTCGCGAATTGATTCGCGGCCGGATGGAGGTTTGTGGACCAATCACCGTCAGGGAGCTCGCAGAGACATTGGCTTTGCAACAAGCGGATATTGATGCAGCGCTGCTCGCACTCGAAGCGGAAGGTTTTGTGTTACGTGGCAAGTTTTATCCGGGCGCGATTGTAGAGGCGACGCCCTCGTCGCGGGGCGTTACTATTCAACGCCGCGGGGGCGCCGCGTCCACTGAGCAAGAATGGTGCGACCGCAGATTGTTGGCGCGAATTCATCGGCTCACGATTGATCGATTGCGTTCGGAAATTCAACCGGTCTCGCTTCACGATTTCTACCGGTTTCTTTTTGCGTGGCAGCGAGCGGACCAAGAACATCGGACCGAAGGGTTGGAAGGCTTGCAATCCATACTGGAACAGCTCGACGGTTGCGAGTTGCCTTTGGCTGCGTGGGAATCGGCGGTGCTTCCTGCGCGTGTGGCCGATTACGACCCTGAATGGCTGGACCGGCTCTGTTTTTCTGGTCGGGTTGGCTGGGGACGTTTGAGCACGCCGCAAAATTCGAACGCGCGCGCATCGGCGCCCCTGCGAACGAGTCCAATCGCGCTTTATCTCCGCGAAAACCTTACCGATTGGCTCGCGTTGACTTCGCCGAATTGGGCAACGGACCTTTCGGTTAACAGTCAAGCTGTGTTTGAGGTACTGCAAAGTGGCGGTGCGCTTTTCTTCAGCGAATTGGTCAATCGCAGCGCCTTGTTGCCTTCCCACGTTGAGGAGGCTTTGTCGCAGCTCGCGGCGCTGGGTCTGGTAACTTCAGATAGTTTCGACGGGTTACGCGCGCTTCTCGTTCCTTCAAATAAACGTCCCACCTTTGGCCGAAATCCTACAAAACGCCGGCGCAGAACAAACCTCGCCAGCATCGAGTTCGCAGGTCGCTGGTCATTGTTACCAAGGAGCGGCGGCTTTCCAGCCGCTGCCGGAAATTGCAACGGCGCCGGCCCGCGAGAGGTGGCAATTGAAAAATTTGCACGCGTTTTGCTGCGCCGGTATGGAATTGTGTTCCGCCGATTGCTCGACCGAGAGAGTTTCTCGGTTACGTGGTACGAGCTGGGACGGATTTATCGGCGATGGGAAGCACGCGGAGAAATTCGAGGAGGTTATTTCGTTGGCGGAGTAAGCGGCGAACAATTTGCGTTGCCGGAAGCGATTGGTCTGTTGCGGTCGATCCGCAAGACTTCGTCAAACGGCGAACTGATCACGTTGAGTGCTGCCGATCCGTTAAATTTGCAAGGTATTCTCACGCCGGGAGCGCGAATCCCCGCGTTCACTGCGAACCGCCTTCTGTTTCGCGACGGATTGCCCATTGCTGCGCTCGAAGCACGCGAGATTCAAAAACTGTCCGACGAGGATGTCGCTGGCTTACAAATCGAAAACGCTCTTCGAGTCGGCAGGCTGCGACCGTCGCTTCGACCGTATTATAAGTGACTAACTGTCATCCTGAGCGGAGTGCAGCGAAGTCGAAGGATCCCGCAAAGTTACCGCCGCGCAATGCTACGGGGTTCCTCGACTTCGCTTGGAATGACTGGCCGGCGCGAGCGGTTTATTTCTTCACGATCTCGGCGTTCTCGATCATGGCGATGCCGCCGCGCTCAGCCATTTTGCCCTTCAATGTGATCGTCTTGCCGCAATACTCAGCCAATTGATCATTCATCGGCTTGTGTTCGCCGACGACCAGATAGGCTTTGCCGTCGCTGACAATCCCGGCCGGACCCCCGCTCTTGATGCATTTGGCCCCGCAAGATTGCCCGTGCTTCTCGCCGACAGCGTTATGATCGACGTAACACATCATGTCGACGATTTCCCCAGTCACTTCTTTCGAAGCGGCCGCGTCGTCGCCGTGCTCGTGTTCTTGCGCGATCGCCAGAGGCGCGCACGCAAGACCCGCAATAAACATCGCCGTCACCGCAACGCTCAAGACGGTAGGTTTGTTATTCGTTAAATTAAACATGATACAAATGTGAGCCGCTCTGCGCGTTGGTCAATCAACGAGTGGCACAGACAATCCTGTCTGCGTGATTCGCTTGCAGGCAGAGCTGCCTGCATCACGCGCTCTTCTCAATCAAGTCCGCGAACTGATCGAAAAAGTACGTGGCGTCATGCGGCCCGGGCGCGGCTTCGGGATGATATTGCACGCTGAAAATTGGCAATTTCTTGTGACGCATCCCTTCGACTGTCCCGTCGTTTAAGTTGATGTGGGTCACTTCAACCTCGGAAGGCAGCGAGTCCGAATCGACTGCGAACCCGTGGTTTTGCGCAGTGATCGCCACTTTGCCAGTGTG
This sequence comes from Candidatus Udaeobacter sp., assembly GCA_036494375.1. GTDB lineage: Bacteria > Verrucomicrobiota > Verrucomicrobiia > Chthoniobacterales > UBA10450 > Udaeobacter. The sequence goes on along the minus strand of DASXOI010000345.1, from coordinate 6,725 downwards.
CAAATCTTTGACCGGCTGATTCGCGCCGCGATGGCCGAATTTCAATTTGAATGTCGATCCGCCGAAAGCGAACCCTAGAACTTGATGACCAAGACAAATCCCGAAGATTGGTTTCTTGCCCATCAAATCATGCACCGTTTTGTGTGCGTAATTCAGGGATGCTGGGTCGCCCGGACCGTTGGAAAGAAAAATTCCGTCGGGATCGAGTGCAAGCACTTCTTCAGCCGATGTGCCGGCTGGCACGACGGTCACCTCGAAACCCTTTTGCCGAAGCAGGCGCAGAATATTTTCTTTTATCCCGTAGTCGTATGCGGCAATTCGGAATCGGATTGGTGGCAGATCTCGCCTTTCCTTGCCGTCCGCCGATTTTTGGATCGACCACGGCGCGCTAAGTTTGTCCTCGGGATCCCAGCGATAAATTTTTTTGGTTGAGACTTCGCGGACGTAGTCCATCCCGATCACACCTTCGCCGTCGATTGCTCTTTTCGTTGCTTCTTCCGGTGAAATGTCTTCGGTCGTCAGACACGCTTTCATTGCACCACGAGTGCGCAGGTGTCGCGTGAGCGCGCGGGTGTCGATTCCTTTTGCGCCGGGGATATTCCATTTCCGCAAGTATTCATCGAGTGACATTTCCGAGCGCCAGTTGCTTGGGACATCGGTTAGTTCCTCGATGACAAATCCGCGCACGTGCGGCGACCGACTTTCGTCGTCGGTCGAGTTGATCCCATAGTTTCCGATCAACGGATACGTCATCGCCACAATCTGTCCGCGATACGATGGATCGGTCAGCACTTCCTGATAGCCGGTCATCGCGGTGTTGAAGCAAATCTCACCGACGCATGTGCCGGTCGCGCCAAAAGATTCGCCCCCGAAATATCGACCGTCTTCGAGAGTTAGGAGCGCGCGCATGTCACTGCGGACTGTGGAGCTTCCGAGCCAATTTTCAAATCTGTCAGCGACGTTAATCGCATCGTCATTCCGAGCGAAGTCGAGGAATCCCGTGGCAGTGTTCTCCGGCAACGCTACGGGATCCTTCGACTTCGCTGCGCTCCCGCTCAGGATGACGGCACATGCACAAAAAACCCGGATCGAAATTTCGATCCGGGTTTTGAAATCTTACCCCGCCGATGCCGTTCAGGCGGATCACCCGTTCCCTTCAGTAACGGGTGGATGACCGTCGTCGCAGCGTCTGACTTCCAATCAAGGCCTGTCATGTTCTGCGAGCGACACAGCCTCCTAGTTTCATCAAATAGCGGTTCGGGAATCACACCTCGTAATCTCGAACATCGCAGGGTAAATGTTCGATCCCAAAACTAAAACCATTTCGGGATCGCCGAAGAGCCGTTGGTCGAGAGTTGAGAGAAAAGCACTGGTTTTCTTCCCAACCCTCAACGAACGGCTCTCAATTGGAAGATAGCTTCCAGCTTGTCTCGAGCGACGAGCATCTTGTCCGCCTTCGGACGGACTCGTTGCGGCGAGCTTGTCAAAACTGTTCGTTAGGCTGGCAGCCTGTCGGCCGAGTCAGCCGGGATGGCTAACTTCCTCTGTCAAAGAACTATTCCCGCAGCGTTGCTCCGAGTTCGCGCTTTAGTCGTTCGCGAATCTTCGCGTGCACTGTGGTCACTTCCTCGTTTGTGAGTGTGCGATTTTTCGCGCGGTATGTCAATCTATATGCGAGTGATTTTCCCGAAGCAGTCGCAGTTCCGCCTTCCTCTATTTCAAACAGATCGAACAATTGCACGCTCTCAAGTAAAGGCTCCTGTGGTTCTTGAATCGCCCGCAGAATTTCAACATGGCTCAATTTCCCTGGAACAATCATCGCGATGTCGCGCGTGATCGCAGGGTACCGATCGAGTTCTCGAAATTTCTTTGCTGATGCCACTTTGTTCAAAAAACGATCGGCATTCAGCTCGGCAACGAGCACCGAGCCCGGCGCGCTCGATTTGCTGGCCACGAGTTGCCCTGCAGATCCGACTCGCTGATCACTGGACCAAACTTCGACCGCGAGCGCGAACTCAGGGAATTTTGCTGGCCGAAACGACACATTTGGAACAACGCTTTCAAGTCGACCTTTCAAATCAAACAAGTCTAGGCTTCGCGTGATCTGTGATCGCCAATTCGGAGTGCTGGCCGCATTTCCCCAGAGCAAAATTCCGAGATGCCGTTCCTCTTCGGCAGATGGCGGTAGGAATACGCGGCCGATTTCGAATATCGAAACACTTTCGCCCCCAGCACGAATATTTCGTTCGAGCACTTCGATCAAACCACTGTTCAGTGTTGGTCGCAGCGCAACGTGATCTTCGCTCAACGGATTCCGTAGCTCGATCGCTTCGCTTAAAGCCGCAGCGCTTCTCGAAATCAATTTTGACGTCCTCACTTCCGACAAACCGCATGCAGTCAATCGTTCGCGGAGAACAAGAGTTTCGACATCGTGGGAGCGATCAGCGTCACTCGTGGATATGAAACGGCCACGCATCCTTCCCGGAATTTTGTCTATTCCGTACGCGCGGAGGACTTCTTCGATCAAATCGACATCGCGCTGCAAATCGCGGCGGTAACTCGGAACCTTCCATGTTGCAGACTTGCTTGTGGCCGCGGTTTTCTGCAGCCCGAAACGCGTGAGAATTTCGTCAATGGTTTTCGGGGCAATTGCGATCCCGATTACGCGAGAACATTTTTCGTAACTTAACGAGATGTCAGCTGGATCGGTTGGAAGGTCGCCGGCAACATGAATTTCTTTCGCTGGCGTTCCACCAGCGATCTCGCCCATTAATTCGGCTGCGCGTTGCGACGCTCGCAAAATCATGTCCGGATCCACGCCGCGCTCGAATCGGTAGCTTGCGTCGCTTTGCAGATTCAAATCGCGCGCCGTCCGGCGAATGCTTGCCGGCAGAAAATAAGCGGCTTCGAGCAAAATATTTTTCGTCGAGTCGGTCACACCCGTTTCTTCACCGCCCATCACGCCGCCGATTCCAACCGCACGTTCCTGATCGGCGATGACGCAATTGTCGGTCCTCAGCGAGTAAGTCTTTCCATCGAGCGCCAGGAATTTCTCGCCGTCGCGCGCAAGCCGCACATTGATGCCGCCCTTCAACTTATCGGCGTCGAAAGCGTGCGTCGGTTGGCCAAGCTCCAGCATCACAAAATTGGAGATGTCGACGATGTTGTTGATCGAGCGAACGCCGACGCTCTCAATTTTCGAGCGCAACCATTGCGGGCTGGGGCCCACTTTTACGTTGTCGATTTTGCGCAGCGAGAAGAATGGACATTCGCGAGTTGCCGCGATGGTGATGGAGCCGGCGCGCCCCCGCGCCGCTTCTTCAGGGCGCGGCGAGGGCGTCGCGGCTCCAGTTAGCGCTGCGATTTCACGCGCCAATCCGAAATGGCTCAGCAAATCGCCGCGATTTGGCGTGATCTCGACGTCCAGAATCGTATCCGCTGGGAAGAGATCAGCGATCGGGCCGCCAATTTTTTCATCGGGCGACAAAATCAACAGACCGGACGCGTCTTCGCCGAGACCGAGCTCAATCGGGCTGCAAAGCATTCCTTCCGACTCGATGCCGCGCAGTTTGCTTTTTCGAATCTCCGTGCCGTTCGGCAGCTTTGCGCCTGGAAGCGCGAGAGGGACTTTGTCGCCGACTTTGTAATTCGTCGCGCCGCAAACGATCTGCCGCTTTGCGCCACTCCCGTCGTCCACTTCGCATACTGTGAGTCGATCTGCGTTCGGATGACGTGAGGAGGCGGTGATCTGCGAAATGATCACGTTGTCGATGTGGGCGCCGCGCGTCTCGATCTTTTTGATTTCAATGCCGGCGCGAGTTAGCAATTCCGCGATCTCTTCCGGATTCTTTGGAAGATCGACAAATTGGCGTAGCCAGTTAACGGAGAATTTCATTTTTTTGCACCGTCATTCCGAGCGAAGTCGAGGAATCCCGTGGCGTTGCCTCAGTGCAATGCAACGAGATGTCTGGACTTCGCTCGACATGACGAAACTGTGTTCACGCGAACTGTTTCAAAAACCGCAGGTCATTCTGCGAAAAAAGTCGGATATCGGGGATCTCAAACAGAATCATCGCCAGCCGATCCATGCCGAGCCCGAATGCATAGCCGCTCCACTTTTCGGGATCGTAAGCACTATCGCCACGCGCTTTGTTGACCGATTCAAAAACGGCCGGATGTACTATCCCGCAACCGGCTACCTCGATCCATTGCTCGCCGCCTTTCAGTGCTTTTGATCGGACATAAACTTCCAAACTCGGCTCAGTGAACGGGAAGAAATGCGGACGAAATTCCACTTCAGTTTCGGCGCCAAAGAGTTCCCGTATAAAAAATTCGAGCTCGCCTTTTAAATCTGCGACGCTGACGTTCTCATCGACATACAATCCTTCGATCTGATGAAACTGTGGGCTGTGCGTAGCGTCGAGTTCGTCGCGCCGATACGCCGCACCCGAGGCAATCACCCGGATCGGAGGCGGCGCCGATTCCATCGCGCGGATCTGCACCGTGGAAGTGTGAGTTCGCAGAAGTCGGCCATCGGGCAAATAAAACGTGTCCTGTTCATTACGGGCAGGATGATCTGACGGCGTATTCAGAGCATCGAAGCAGTACCACTCGGTTTCGATATCGGGACCTTCGGCGAGCGCAAAACCCATTCGTCTGAAAATCTGAATTCCGCGCTCGTGCATTTGATGAAGCGGATGCAGAGAACCAATGTCATGTGGCGTTCCTGGAAGCGAGATGTCGATGCTCGCCAGCGCGTCGGATTCTTTGTCAGCACGGACTTTTTCTCCGCGTTGGTCAAGCGCTGCGGTAACGCCATTGCGCGCCTGGTTGAGCAGCTTACCGACGACCGGGCGTTCTTCTTTGCCGAGCGTTTTCATCCGCTCGCCCCATTCGGAGATGCTGCCGCTTTTTCCGAGATATTTTACACGGACTCCTTCAAGCGATTTCTCGTCGTGCGCAGCTTCAATCTCGCGCAGTGCTTCATCGCGCAGTTGTTCCAGCGGGTGAGTCATAGCCGTTGAAGAGTTAAACTGATGAAGAGTTGAAGCGCGCTAGTGTACCCGTGTCATGTTGAGCGAAGCGAAACCTCTCAGGCTGTCCGCCTGTTTTAGCGCAAGAAACTAATCAGAGATTCTTCGCTTCGCTCAACATGACAACTTTCCGCTGCGACGCTTCAACGGTTCATCGCTTTAATAACAAGTCACGCCGCCTTCTTTTTCGACTTCGATTTCTCTTCCAGCGCGCTCTTCGCTTGATCAACAATCGATTTGAATGCGACTTCGTCAGTCACCGCGAGGTCGGCGAGAATTTTGCGGTCTAGTCCGATACCGGCAGCTTTCAGTCCTTCGGCGAGGCGGCTGTAAGTCATTCCGTTCGCGCGTGCGGCGGCGTTGAGACGTTGGATCCAAAGATAGCGAAATGTGCGCTTCCGAGTTTTGCGGTCGCGATATGCCCAAACCTGCGCCTTCATGACTGCGTCTTTGGCGTAACGAAAAAGTTTGGAGCGGCGGCCGCGGTAGCCTTTCGCCTTTTTCAGCATTCGTTTCCGGCGCGCACGGCTTGCCGGCGCATTGGTAGCTCTTGGCATTGTTGTTTTGCCCCGAAAATGTTGTCGGGGCTCCTCGTTCAGCGAGCTGTTGTTTGGTTATCGATCCTTCCGGCCTCGCTCACTGATTTATCCCACAGACATAGGACAGGCGGAAAGATCGCGGGCCGGAAAGTAAATGCTGAACGCAAAATGACAAACGCTTTTCATTCCGATTTGGGCATTCCTTGGCTATTCGAGCAGTCTAGTTTTGTCGCTGGGTTTTCGCCAAACCAGCCACGCGAGGACGCCCACAGCCGCGCCGCCTAAATGCGCGGCCCACGAGACGGAACTCATTCCTGCTTTTTGTTTGAGAGTACCGATGATTTGGAAGGAAATCCAAAGAACGAAAACGAACCAGGCATCCAATCGAATCCAGCGATGCCAGACGAATCCCAAGCGCCACAAAAAAGCGAGTCGCATTCGCGGAAAATTCAGTGCGTAAAACGTAATGACGCCGGCAATGCCACCGCTGGCGCCGATGCACGGTGTCTGCGATCGAGGATCAAGAGCAATATGCGCCAGGTCGCCGATGAATGCTGCCAGCGCAATGAGCGCAAAATAGCGCAGCGGTCGCAAAAAATTTTCCACGGTATGTCCAAACGTCAGCAGGAAATACATATTCCCGGCCAGATGAAAGATGCCTGCGTGAAGAAAGAATGACGTGACGAATGTGAGCCCTTCGAGCCGCGTCGCCTCCGCTGGAATCAATCCGAAACGGTCAACAAGCTCGCGCAGATTCAAAAACGCAAGAAGACTGACACAAACGATGACAGCTGAAAGCAACCATGTCGCCCACGGCTTATGCTGCTCTTCAGGCGCGTCGAACTCGACCGGCATTCCAAGGAACGCGGCGATCTGTTTCCAGGATTCCTCCGGCGCAGCGCTGTCGAAATCCGAGCCCTCGGCTAGTTTGGACAAAAGCTCGACTTCAGCGATCGCGAGCATCTCACGCGCTTTTTGCGGGAGTTCGGGTTCAACAGCGACCGGCTCGGGCGGGCGCGGAACGAGCCTGTCAACTTCGTGAGCATCGAACCAGATAAAATGGCAGTGCTGACAGACATCGACGCTGATTTCTGACCGCTCGGATAAGGCAACTCCGATCATCGGCTGCCGGCACGATGGACAAGGCAGGCCG
>DASXOI010000344.1:0-2875 GCA_036494375.1 Candidatus Udaeobacter sp. | reverse complement strand
CGCTCCTCCGGCGCCTGCTCCTCCACCTCCCTCGCCTTAGCCGCCGAACTCAAGCCGTCGAAGTCGGTCGCCGAGAGCACGAATAGCTTTGGCGCGATGGCTGATGGTGTTCTTCACTTCCTTGGGCAGTTCACCGAAAGTTTGTTCGAATTCATCAGGAACGAAAATCGGGTCGTAGCCGAATCCGGAGTCCCCTCGCGCTTCGTTGGCGATTCTTCCTTCCACAATTCCTTCGAACGTTCCGAGAAGATCGCCGTTACGCGCGAGCGCTATGACACAGCGAAATCGAGCAAGACGCCCAGCGTCTGAGGCGTGAACTCGTGCAAGCTCGCGAAGCAGTTTCTCGATTTTGTCCCTGTCCGTTGCGTTCGCGCCTGCGTAACGCGCCGAATAAATTCCCGGTGCGCCGCCGAGAGCGTCAACCTCCAATCCTGAATCGTCAGCAATCACCAGACCTGACAATTGTCTCGATGCGGCGAGGGCTTTAAATTTCGCGTTTTCCTCGAATGACGTTCCATTTTCGCGAATCTCCGGAACGTCGGGGTGCGCCGCAAGATCGCTCACTTTAAAGTGCGGTCCGAGAATATGCTGGATCTCGCGTGTCTTATGTATGTTGCGCGTCGCGACTACAAGCTCGATCACCATTCAATTGAAATGTGGAAATCGGAAAAGAAGAGTAAATTCTAGTTTCTTTTCCTGGCTTCTGGTTTCCTGATTTACATGCAATGAGTAGCGACCGCCGTAAACCATATCCGTTCGACCAAATCGAACCGAAATGGCAAGCCACCTGGGACGAGCGCCAGCTTTTTCGCGCGCCGAACCCGGGCGAGAAAGGTTTCGATCCTGCGAAGCCAAAATTCTACGTGCTCGATATGTTTCCTTACCCGAGCGGTGCGGGGCTGCACGTTGGACATCCGGAAGGCTACACGGCCACCGACATCATTGCGCGTTATAAGCGCATGTGCGGGTTCAACGTCTTGCACCCGATGGGTTGGGACGCCTTTGGTCTGCCAGCGGAGCAATACGCGATCAAAACCGGTCAGCATCCGGCGATTACCACGCGTGAAAACGTGGCGAAGTTCAAGAGCCAATTGAAGCGGATCGGTTTTTCTTATGACTGGCAACGGGAGATCAACACGACCGATCCGAAATATTACAAATGGACACAATGGATTTTTCTCCAAATCTATAATTCCTGGTTCAACCCCGAGACAGATCGAGCTGAGCCGGTTTCCACCTATCGCGGAATCGATCCAGACAGCGTTCGTCTCGCGTACGTCGCTGATGTTCCGGTCAATTGGTGTCCCGCACTCGGCACAGTTTTGGCGAACGAAGAAGTTATAGATGGCAAGAGCGAGGTTGGCGGCTTTCCGGTTGTGCGAAGGCCGATGCGGCAATGGATGTTACGTATCACTGCTTTTACCGAGCGTTTGCTTGATGGACTCGACGAACTGGATTGGCCTGAGGGAATTAAACTGCTCCAGCGTAACTGGATTGGCCGAAGCAAGGGCGCGGAGATCGATTTCAAAATTGAGAATGTAGATCAGCAGATTCGCGTTTTCACTACGCGACCCGACACGCTTTACGGCGGTACATTCCTGGTGCTCGCGCCGGAACATTCATTGGTTGATTTGATCGTCACCGAGGAGCAATGGCCGGCGGTGCGCGAATATCGTGAGCGCGCTGCGCGCAAAAGTGAACTGGAGCGTGCGGATCTATCGAGAGAAAAAACCGGTGTGTTCACTGGCGCGTATGCGATTAATCCCGCGACCAACAACAAAATTCCGATCTGGATCGCTGATTACGTGCTCCTTGGCTATGGCACCGGCGCGATAGGCGGCGTGCCAGCGCACGACGAACGCGATTTCGAATTCGCTAAGAAATTCGATTTGCCAATTGTCGTCGTTGTTCAGCCGATCGGAAATGAGCCGCCACTTGGATTCACGGGCGAAGGCATCGCCGTTAATTCGCCGGTCATTAACGGCCTAACGAGCGCTGAGGCCAAAGAGAAAATCACCGCCTTGCTCGAAGAACGCGGCCTCGGCAAACGGGCAATCAATTACAAACTGCGCGACTGGTTATTTTCGCGGCAACGATATTGGGGCGAGCCATTTCCGATCGTTTGGGAGAACGGCAAACATCGCGCATTGCAGGAAGAAGAATTGCCAGTCATTTCGCCGCCGCTCGACGATTACAAACCGACCGGCACCGCAGAACCGCCACTGGCAAAGGCAAAAGAATGGATCCGTTACTCCGATAAGGCGATGCGCGAGATGAATACCATGCCGCAGTGGGCAGGATCATGCTGGTATTACCTGCGGTTTTCCGATCCGCACAACGACGAGCGATTCGTTAGTGAAGAGGCGGAGCGTTATTGGATGGGCGGCGAGAGACCTGGCGGCGTAGATTTGTACGTCGGAGGAACTGAGCACGCAGTATTGCACCTGCTTTACGCTCGGTTCTGGCAAAAAGTGTTATTCGATCTGGGTTACGTCTCAAAGCCGGAGCCGTTTCAGCGATTGGTGAATCAGGGAATTATCTTGGGCGAGGACAACCAGAAAATGTCGAAATCGCGCGGAAACATCGTGAATCCCGACGACGTAATCGTTCAGCACGGCGCGGACGCTTTTCGTTGCTACGAAATGTTTATGGGACCGCTCGAGCAAATGAAACCTTGGAGCACCCGCGGCGTCGAAGGCGTGGCGCGTTTTCTCGCGCGCGTCTGGCGCTTGCTCATGATCGAAAACCAGGGAGGCGAATGGGAATTATCCAAAAAGATTCAAGCCATCGACGCTACCAAGGCGCAGCAAAAGTTGCTGCATGCAACGATCAAAAAAGTGACGGCGGATATCGAATCGTTCTCATTTAACACGGC
>DASXOI010000343.1:0-6852 GCA_036494375.1 Candidatus Udaeobacter sp. | reverse complement strand
TGCGCCGCTTTTTAATCGTCCGCGACGATGGGCCGCCGAGTGTCGCTCCAGCTTTGAGGAATGAATCGACCCAGCAGAACACATTCTCCTTACGAACCATGCGCCGCATTCGCTTCATTCGCGCAGTGCGCTCGGCCGCGGTCATACGGAATGCGTTCACAACTGTGTCCGCCATCTGCTCGATATCGTAAGGATTGACCAGTAACGCATCGTGTTTCAATTGCTGCGCTGCGCCTGCGAACTGGCTCAGAATCAGTGCGCCATTCTCGTCGGTGCGGCATGCGCAATATTCTTTCGCGACGAGATTCATTCCATCTTTCAGCGGGGTAATAAAAGCGATGTCGCACGCGCGGTAGTGCGCGAGAAGTTCTTCGCGATCGAGTCCGCGAAAATGATACTGCACCGGGATCCAGGTGCTCGTGGAGAAACGGCCGTTGATGTCGCCGACCAGCCGGTCAATTCGGCCTTTGAACTCGTGGTAACGTGGAATTTCTACCCGGCTTGGAACGACGACTTGGATTAGCACAATGCGACCACGCATTTCCGGATATCGCTCGAGCGCATCGCGAAATGCGCGGAGTCGTTCTGGAATTCCTTTGCTGTAATCCAGCCGGTCCGAACCGAGCATCAACTGACAATCAGGAAAACTGGCACGCAACTGTTGCGACCTTTGCGCGACCGCCTCGGATTTTGCGTCGTTTTCGAACGAATCGAAATCGATGCCGATCGGGAAATGCCCGACATGAATTTTTCGTTTTTCGAATCGGATGACATGCGTTTCGGCGCGCGAAAGAACTTTCGCGGCCGGCATGACGCGTCGCACGCACTGCAAGAAGTTGCGCACATCGCGCCGGGTCTGGAATCCGAGAAGATCGAATTGCAGCAGCGCGCGCAGGAGCGGCCGTTGTTGCGGCAGCTTCGCAAAAATGTCATACGGCGGAAACGGGATGTGCAGGAAGAATGTTAACGCCGCGAGCTGTTGCGGCGCGGTTCGTTCTCTCAACGTCTGGGCGACGCACATCAGGTGATAATCGTGGACCCAGATAAAATCGTTCGATCGCGTGTTGCGGATGATTGCGTCCGCATACCGTTCGTTTACTTGCTTGTAAGCATGCCAATACGCCGGCTCGAAGTTACAGAAGTTTTGCAGGTCATGAAACAGCGGCCAGATCACCTCGTTGGAATAGCCGTAATAAAATTCGTCGCGCTCAGTCTCACTCAGGGCCACCGGCACGACATTGTAACCGGCATCGCGGGTGGCTTCGGCCAGCGGCTCGTTAGGGATTTCGCCCACGATTCCTGGCCAACCGATCCACGTGCCACCCCGCTCGCGCAGCACCGGCTCAACTGCGGAAACGAGTCCGCCGACGGCTGGGGTGACCGTCCAAAGATCCTCGCCTGACGAATCAAGCGCGAATGGCAATCGATTGGAAACGATTATCAGGCGATTCATTCTGCAAGCCATCCTATAATGTCATTCTGAGCGAAGCGAAGAATCTCTGATTACTTCTGAATCGCCGCGAATGGAGATAAACCCAGGGATGTTTCGCTTCGCTCAACATGACAGTGCCGTTTAAGAGGTGGATTCTAACGATTCAACGATTTAACGACTGGAAATAATGCCTCCTTCTGCGCTGGATCTTATTCAGGAGATGACTGCGCGCGCCGGCGGAAAGCGGCCTGCCGTTTTTCTCGACTACGATGGCACGCTTACGCCCATTGTAAGTCATCCGGAGGACGCGTGGCTCTCAGAATCAATGCGCCAGACGCTGCGATCGCTCGCCTCGCGTGTGCCGGTCGCTATCCTGAGCGGACGGGATCTGGATGACGTTCGCGGTCGCGTGTACGTTGATGGCATCGTTTACGCCGGCAGTCACGGATTTGATATCGCGGCTGCGGGTGGCTTACGCAGGGAACTCGGCGCCGCGTATCTGCCGGTGCTTGATAAAGCAGAGACGGAACTACGCGAAGCGCTGGACGAAATTCCAGGTGCGCAGTTGGAACGGAAACATTTTTCTGTCGCGGCGCATTATCGCAACGTGAACGAAAATGAAGCGTTCAAAGTAGCACTGGCTGTGGACGCAGTGGGAGCAAAACATCGCGAGCTGCGCAGGATGAACGGCAAAAAAGTTTACGAACTGCTGCCTGATATTGATTGGGATAAGGGCAAAGCAATGTTCTGGCTGTTGGAAACTCTCGGTTTTGAGGGCCGGAACGCGCTGCCGATCTACATCGGGGACGATCGCACCGACGAAGATGCCTTTCGCGCGCTCGAAAAGCGCGGGATCGGCATTCTCGTGAGCGAACAAACGCAGGTAACGGCAGCGACTTGCTCGCTACGAAATCCCGAGGAAGTCGAGCGATTCCTGCGTCTACTTACTGCGGCAATCACGTGACGCAGACAATCCTGCCTGCCACAATTCCACGCAGTGGCGGTATTAGATAAGCCTGTAGCCGCTTCGCTCTACGAACTGCGGTGCGCGTAACATTGATTGAATGCGTCGCCCACAGGGCGACGGCTATAACCGTGGGGCTTCGTGCGGGCGAGCCCTTTGTCCTACAACTCACATCCTTTGTGCAATGTCAGGCAATGCGATAGAGCATTCAGAAAGAAGACTTCTCGTACGCCTCATTTGCTGGTATTTCGCAGTTCTCCGAGGGTTCATTTCAATGAGTTTCTCAAAGGGTTTTGCGCGGCAACCACAAGCCTGGATCATCGCCGAGATTGTGGCGTCCTTGCTCGTGATCGCGCTGCTCGATTCCATCACTAGTTACCAGATTAGGCTGCTGCCCTTTTACGCCGTGCCGGTTTTCGTGTTGGCATGGTTTTGCGGTAAAAGATGGGGAATCGCGGCAGGACTTTTCTCCGCTGTGTTGTGGTGGTGTGCCAACTGGTTCACTGGCGATCCGGATCTCCGCAACTGGATTGCCGTGTGGGAGGTGGCGCGGCACGTCAGCTTCTTTCTGATTGTGGCACTTGTGGGCGCGGCCTTGCGTATCAAGAGCGATATTGCTGTGCATCGCATTGCGCTTTTGGAACATTCCCAGCGCCTGGAGCGCGAGATCGTCAATATCAGTGAGGCCGAGCAGCGGCGGATTGGGCAGGATTTGCACGACGGCCTTTGCCAGTATCTTGCGGGACTCACCTGCGCCGCCAGCTCGTTGCGTGATGACCTGCAAAAGTTGCATCTAAATACCGAGACCAATACCGCGGATGAATTGGCAAAGCTGCTTCAGGAAGCTGTCGTGCAAACGCGTGATCTGGCGCGTAAGCTCGTGCCTGCGCACATCGACCGCCTCGGGTTGGTTTTAGCGCTGGAATTACTCGCCGACTCGGTCACAAGACTGCAGGGAGTGACGTGCGCATTTGGGTTTCACGGCGCGAATCCGGGTTGCGACCAACACACAGCGATTCATCTCTACCGCATTGCGCAGGAAGCAATCAATAATGCCACAAGACACGGTCACGCCAGGAACATTGCTATCTCTATTGAGGCGGCGGACCACTCGATGACCCTCCGCGTCTCCGATGACGGTGGCGGTTTTTCCGAATCGGATTTAGAGGGCACCGGGCTGACTATTATGCGTTACCGCGCGCGCTTGGTCGGTGGGGAATTGACCATTGGGCGACGAAACAACAGCGGCACAACCATTTCGTGTACCGCAAAACTAACCCAAGAGAGTGAACTCGCGGCCGTCTAAACACAACATCGTCATTGTCGAGGATCACCGGATGTTCCGCGAGCAATTGGCGCATTTAATTAATAAAGCAGACGACATGAAGATTTGCGGCGAGGCCGATAACATTCGCGATGGCCTCGCTTTGATTAAGCAGACACAACCCAGCATCGCAATCATCGATATCACACTGAGAGGCTCCAGCGGGTTGGAGCTATTGAAGGACTTGCGCGCGCACGGAATCGCTGTGCCCACGCTTGTCCTTTCGATGCATGATGAATCACTCTATGCCGAGCGCGCATTACGAGCGGGCGCGAAGGGATACATCACGAAACACGAGGTGTCCGCGGTCGTTTTGAAGGCAATTCGGCAGATCTTGAAGGGTGAGATTTACCTGAACCCGCGTTTCATGTCTCAAATGATTAGCAAAATGACGGCAGGCCGGGACGTCGCTTCCGAACCCATCGATCGGCTCGCCGACCGCGAGCTTGAGGTTTTCGATATGATTGGACGCGGCCTAACGACCCGTGAGATCTCCGCGCAACTCGGCCTTGGAATCACAACCGTCGACACGTACAAAACTCGCATCCGAGAAAAATTGAACCTGGAAAACTCTGCACGCTTGCGCCTGGCGGCGAGCCGTTGGGTTCAACTCGGCGAGCCACCAGCGAGCTAGTTCAAGCACCCGCAGCGGTGCCCTGCGGCTGGGAAGACGGCCCGATTTCGCTCGGAATGCAGGCGTTTGACTTCGCTCGCTCCCGCTGACTCGGCCCGCCCGTCTATTCCGCCAGGCGCCCGTAAGCTCCATTCTGCGAAACGCTACGGCAGTCTGACTAAACACGGCTAACGATGTTTCGCACATGTATACGTAAGACTCCGGACCAAAACCGTGTCGTGTTTTTCGCTACAAGCTTTGTCTGGCAGCATTTTTCTATTCGCCTTGACTGAAAATACCGCGAAGCCTCAAAAGGATGCTCCGCCACACAAGAAGTTAGCATTATTGCTAACTCCCCCACGCCCACTCATCCACTTCATATGAAAAAACAGCAAAAGAACTCCGCAGGCGCCTTTGCACTTCGAATTGCGCTTGCTCTCGCTCTGACATCGATTTCTGCCATTTTATTGGCCTCCAGCCTCAGACCAGCTGCGAACGGGCCGCAACCGGACAGACCTGTGCCTGACGTGGTGGCATTGGTCGGTCCTGTGTCGCAGGACCTTGACCTGCGAACGCTTCCCTACATCCCGGTGAACGGTGAGGAAGATGAAGTCCGGCTAATCCGCCATCCGTTTCCCTTGGCAGGCGGTGCAGTCCATCAGCCGCCATCGAATCCGGGTGGACAGTTCACTCAGCAGCTAATGCAGCGTGTGCTGGCGCCAATTCCCAACATGCCTTCTCCAATACAGACCTTCGCCGGGATGAACTCAACCCAGAGCGGGTGCGGTTGCCTTCCGCCCGATTCCGACGGCGACGTGGGACCGAATCACTACATCAATTCGGTCAATTCATCGATCAAAATTTTTGATAAGTTGGGTAACCCGCTGAACGGCACCAACGGCACAACTTATAATTCATTCTTTTCCGCGCTCGGCGCGGGTAATCCGTGCGGTAACAATAGGAACGACGGCGACGGCATAGTTTTCTACGACCATATGGCTGACCGGTGGGTGGTCAGCGATTTTGCGTTTCCCGCATTCCCCGGCACGTCTTTCTGGCAGTGCATTGGTGTCAGCAGAACAAGCGACCCGGTTTCCGGCGGCTGGTGGTTGTACGCGATACAGGTTGATCCGGCTCACAACAACTATCTTGGTGATTATCCCAAGTTCGGTTTGTGGCCCGACGCGTATTACCTGTCAATGAACGAGTTTTCGAATAACACGACATTCAACGGTGTTCGCGTCTATGCCCTTGATCGTAACAGCATGGTAAATGGCGGTTCGGCCAACGCGATCGGGTTCTCGATTCTGCCTGCCGACCTGGGCGATCAATACAGTTTGGTTCCTGCCAGCTTTCGCACCGGTGATCCACCGTCAGCGGGCCAGCCCGAGTGGTTCATGGATGTGAACAGCTCCGCGACAGCGGGAACGGTTGAGACCCAGGTCTTTGTCAGGCGTTTTCATGTCGATTTTGGGACTCCCGCGAACTCCACGTTCGGTGTCGGCGCGGGCCACACACCCGATGGCATCATTACGGTGAATGGCTTCATAGATGGATTCACTGCCACTACTAGCAACATCTGTCCGAACGGCACGGCTACCACCACTCAGTTCCTTGATACCTTGGGTGACAAGATCATGTATCCTCTCATCTACCAGAATCTTGGTGGTACGGAGTCGATTTATGGGGTTCAGACCGTTGCTCCCTTTAATAACGGAACTACTAACACAGGGCCAACTGCTGTGCGCTGGTACCAATTCAATATGACTGGTAACACAATTCCCTCAACGCCGGCACAGCAGCAAGATTGGAACAACGGAGCCGACGGCCTGTTCCGCTGGATGCCCAGCATCAACGTGGACTGGCAAGGGAACGTCGCAATCGGGTATTCCACCTCCAGCACGACCCTCAACCCTGAGATCCGTTATGCCGGTCGTTTGGCCGGTGATCCGCTCAATAACATGGCGCAAGGCGAAGCGACGCTCATTACGGCTGGCGGACATCAAACCAGCACGCAGGGACGTTGGGGCGATTACAGCACGATGTTCGTCGATCCAACTGACAGTTGTACATTCTGGCATGTTAACGAATATTATACTGCGACAAGTGGCGCCGCTTGGGCCACCCGCATTGGCTCGTTCAAATTCCCGTCTTGCAGCTCTTCGCCGATACCAACACCAACGCCGCTACCAAGTGTCACACCAAGTCCGACACCGACTGCGACAGCGACAAGCACGGCAACAGCCACAGCAACTGCAACCGCCTCAGCGACGGCGTCGCCCACGCCGACGTCGACTCCCACCCCAACGCCAACGGTAATGCCGGGAATTGTGAGAGTTACCGCGACAGCCGGAAACATGGGGCCGGTTGACTACCCCTCGGTTAAGGCCGCTTTTGACGCGATTAACGCCGGCACGCACCAGGGCGCAATTGATGTTGCCATCCTGAGTGATACTACTGAGGTGGCGTCGGCAGTTCTGAATGCGAGCGGTGCCCCATCGTCTTACACGTCGATCTTA
>DASXOI010000342.1:0-6199 GCA_036494375.1 Candidatus Udaeobacter sp. | reverse complement strand
CCCGCGGCGATTTCAGTGGCCAAATCAAACGCCCGACTGAACAAAATTCGAGGCGCTACTTTTCAATTAGGCGACGTGCGCAAATGGAACCCGGCACAGCAGACCGTCGTGATTACGGCGAATTTATACAGCGATTTGCTTATCGAAATCCTGCCGAAACTACGCAACGGCGCGTGGCTAATTCTCTCAGGCATTTTGCGCAGCCAACAAGACGAATTGATTCATGCACTGCAGCAAAACAACCTTGACGTGATCAGCCTGAAGCACCGCGGGAAATGGGTTGCCATTCTGGCAAGACGGGCCCGGCGCTCTATGACCGCCGAACCTCGAGTCGGCAAATTTTTGCGGCGGTGATAGACCGCCGCTACAGTAAAAACCGATGCAATCAGAACAGCTCGCTTATGTAATTGTCACACCCTATTCGATGCGGAAATCGCGCACCGGCGGCATCGTTGGCCGGTTGATTTCTCGCACCGGACTCGATTTGGTCGGAGGCCGAATGTTCGCTCCCGGCACGGAGCTAGCCAAGCGCTACGCCGACACAATTGTAACGGAAACTGACCCCAGTCATCGTGCCACGCAGCAATTGATTCGCGACTATGTGCTGAAAAATTTCAGCGGGGAGAAAAACGGTCAACATGCGCGTGTTTTGTTTCTGCTCTTCCGCGGACCGGACGCTGCGGAAAAGATTCATCACGTCGTGGGTCACATCCTGCACGAGCGCACCAGCGGCGAAACGATTCGTGACACCTACGGTGATTACATCACCGATGATTCCGAGAACGTTGTTTATTTCGAACCGGGAGTGGTCACTGAGTTCGAACCGAACGCCGTCGAGCGCGATTTAAAACTGTGGGCTGAATTTTCTGATTCTGATGGTGGAATCGTGGATTACGCCGTGCCGTCTCCGCACGGAGAGCAAATTGAAAAAACGCTCGTCCTTATTAAACCGGACAATTTCCGATTCCCGAATTTGCGGCCAGGCGGCGTAATCGAAGTGTTTTCACGCACCGGCCTCTCGATAATCGGCTTCAAAGTGCACCAGATGAGCGTGAGTCAGGCGCAGGAGTTTTATGGGCCTGTGCTGCCGGTCCTTGAGAAAAAGCTCGGCCCCAAAAGCGGCCGCGAAAACTGGGAAAGCATCATCGAATTTATGGCCGGCAAAAAGCCCAGCGAATGTCGTCAAGACGAACGCGACGCGGCTGGAACGGAGAAATCGATCGCCATCGTTTACCAGGGCGTGGACGCCGTGCGCAAAATTCGCGACGTGCTCGGGCCCACTGATCCGGCGAAAGCGCCGCCGGGGTCGATTCGAAAGGAGTTTGGACAAACGATCATGGTTAACGCCGCGCATGCATCAGACTCTGTCGAGAACGCGAAACGCGAAATGGCGATCATCCGAGTCGAAGAAAATAATTTCAAACCTCTGATTGAAAACTTCTACCGTCGCCAATAGTATGCGCTCCCATTTTGGACATCATCGCCATGGAAATTTCTGAACGCGCCGCTCAACTGACTCCGTCGTTGACTCTGTCAATCGATAGCAAGGCGAAAGCCATGAAAGCCGAAGGTATCGACGTCTGTGGCTTCGGTGCAGGCGAACCGGATTTCGATACGCCAGAGCACATAAAAAGGGCTGCAATTGAGGCTTTGGAGGCAGGTTTTACTAAATACACCCCAAACGCTGGCATCCCGGAACTGCGGCAGGCGATCGCAGACAAGTTCGCAGCTGACAACGGATTGAATTATCGCGCCGGTCAGGTCGTCGTGAGTAATGGCGCGAAACACGCATGTTACAATGCAATCCTCGCGACTTGTCAGCCCGGCGATGAAGTCGTAATCCCGGCGCCCTATTGGGTGAGCTACCCTGACATGGTGCGGTTAGTCGGCGCCGAGCCGGTGATCGTCCCCACCAGCGAGCGCAACGCCTGGAAAATGCGCCCGGAAGATTTCGAAAACGCAATGACGCCGCGCACCAAGATGTTGATCATGAACAGCCCAGGCAACCCAACGGGGTCTGTTTATACGCGCGAAGAATTGGAGGCCATCGTCAACGTCGCCGCGGAAGAAGACATTTATGTGTTGTCCGACGAGATTTACGAAAAGCTCGTCTACGACGACGCCAAACATGTCAGCATCGCGTCCCTGTCGAAGGAAGCGTACGATCTCACAATCACGGTCAACGGGTTTAGCAAATCCTACGCGATGACAGGCTGGCGACTCGGTTATCTCGCTGCGCCTGATGCGGTCGTGAGGGCGGTCGATTCAATCCAGAGCCATACCAGTTCGAACCCGTCGTCCTTTTCGCAATACGGCGCGCTGGCCGCGCTCAAAGGCGATCAACAACCGCTGTCCGATATGCGGGAGGAGTTCGATATGCGTCGTAATTACATGTTCGATCGCCTTTCGAAGATCTCCAATATCACTGCCGTGAAACCGCAGGGTGCCTTTTATATCCTGGTAAACATCAGCCAGCTCGGACTCACGTCTCAGAATTTCGCTGACCGTCTGCTGAGCAAAGCCAACGTTGCCGTCGTGCCGGGTGCTGCCTTTGGCGACGATCGTACCGTTCGGTTCAGTTATGCGACGAGCCTGGACGTGATCAAAAAAGGTCTGGATCGGTTCCAGGACTTTTGCCGGACGCTGTAATCGTCATCCCGAGCGAAGTGAAGCGTGGTCGAGGGAGCCCGCGGCGTAACACCGAAGTATTGCATCGGGATTCCTCGACTTCGCTCGGAATGACGCTGTAAATCGTCCGCAATGCCCGGCCATTTTGCCCTGATTCTACACGCTCATCTCCCGTTCGTTCGCCATCCGGAACACGAGCATTTTCTCGAGGAAGAGTGGTTGTTTGAGGCGATCACCGAAACGTACATCCCGTTGCTGCGCATGATGCAGCGACTCGTCGACGATTTTGTGCCGTTCAAACTCACGATGTCGATTACGCCGACGCTCTGCGCAATGCTTCAGGATCAGCTGCTGTGCAAGCGTTACGTTCGACACTTGGATCTTTTGATCGACCTCGTTGCGCGCGAGCAAAAGCGAAACCACAAACATCCGCAGCTCTGCGAGCTGGCTGAATTTTATATTAATCTGTTTTCAGAAACTCGCCGCGAGTTCGTTGATAAATGGAAATGCGATCTGCTCTCGGTCATTCGTGAGCTGCGACAAACGGGCGCGCTGGAAATCATCGCCAGCGCGGCAACACATGGCTTGTTGCCGATCCTTCAGCAGCAATCGCCTCGCGCAGCGCGTGCGCAGGTTCTGATCGGACGCGACGCGTATCGCGAACTTTTCCGCGGAGAACCCGCCGGATTCTGGTTACCCGAATGCGGTTACGCTCGCGGCTTGGAATCCATGTTACAGGAAGCGAATCTTCGCTGGTTCGTTGTCGATGCACACGGTTTGGTCTTTGGAACGCCGCGCCCATGCTGTTCCATCTACGCTCCCTGTTATACACCAGCGGGGCCAGCCGGATTCGCACGCGATCCCGAAGCCAGCCGCCGAGTCTGGAGTGCTCACGAAGGCTATCCTGGCGATCCGGCGTATCGGGATTTTTATCGCGACATCGGTTTCGATCTGCCCATGGAACATTTGGGATCGATCGCGCGCGGAACCAGAAAATTTTCCGGCGTAAAATATCATCGCATAACCGGGCGCGGGGTTGAAAAACAGCTGTATGACCGAACGGCAGCCGAAAATGCGGCAGCAGGACATGCAATTCACTTTCTGGAACAATGCCGTCAGCAAATTAGCAAAATCGGCGAAGTCGGTTTTGACCCGATCATTGTCGCTCCGTTCGATGCGGAATTATTTGGGCACTGGTGGTTTGAGGGACCAATTTTCCTGGAACAATTCATTCGCCACGCGGCAACAGAACGAGATTTCCGGCTCACAACGCCGAGTAAATATTTGGCTGCGCATCCGACGCTGCAAATCGTTGAGCCCGCTGCTTCCACGTGGGGCGAGAACGGCCATCTCGCCGTCTGGCTCGATCCGAGTAACGCCTGGATTTATCCACAACTCAATGCGGCAGCGCAAACGATGATCGACCTCGCAAAAAAGGCTTCTGCTGTTGTAGGGCAATCGCATCGGTTGCCGAGCGCGGGATTGGCAGCCGAAGCGCCCGCCCTACAATTTACCGAACGGGTTTTGAAACAACTCGCCCGTGAACTCTTGCTGGCGCAATCAAGTGATTGGGCATTTCTAATGAAAACTGGGACTGCGCGCGAATACGCCACTCAACGCACGATCGATCACCTTGCTCGCTTCAATCGCCTGCACGATCAGTTTGTCGCAAATACCCTCGATGAAGAATTTCTGCACGACTGCGAATGGCGCGACAACATTTTTCCGAACCTGAACTGGCGATATTATGCTTAGCCTCTGTCATATCGAACGAAAGCGAGAATCTCTCGATATTGCTGGTAGAGCCCGCCTCATTTAGACACTTAGAGATGTCTCGACTTCGCTCGACATGACAACAAGAGCTAATCTCGCTTTGGCGATCATCATCTTGTCTTCTTTTGCATTCGCGCAAGAATCGCCGACTCTAACTCCTTCGCCGACGCCGGCGGAGTCTTCTTCTCCCTCGAATTCGCCGGAACAATCTGCGCCCCCCTCGCCCACCCCGGAACAGAAGGCTTCACCCTCTCCAGCGAGAAGCATCCGCATCAGTTTCGTTCCTCCGCCTATGGACGGCACCATCAGCCTTGGGATCTACGATCAGGCCGGCAAAATAGTGCGCGTCCTGCATCAGAACGCGCAATTGAACGACTTCGTGATCGGGGCTGATGCGCTCGTAACGCGATGGGATGGAAAAGATGATGGAAACCAGGACCTGCCTTCTGGACGATATCACGCGCGCGGTTACGTGGTCGGTCCGCTAAAACGCGAAGATATGGGAACGACTTCGACGTCTGCGCAGGAAACCGAATCGAACGTGGTAAAGGTCCGACTGATTCGCAATCCCTTGCGAAAAGATAAAAGACCAGTTGTCGAACTCGGCATTGGATTTAACAGAGAAGGAAGTTACCTGAAAACCAACGACGGTCTGCCGCTGTTGAAAGTCAGTGAGACTGCGAGTGTGACGCGAGGAGGTATCGCAGCCAAAAGTGAGAGCGCCGTCGACATCTGGGAGGATGATGGAACTAGCGTGCATCAGTTTCGCGTCTCGAATGTTGACCAGATGATGGCCTTCGACTGCGGTGATTTCGAATTGAAATAAGGCGTTTCATTAACACCTCGCTTCAGCGAGGTGTTAAACGCACTTGTGATCCGAAAAACCGCTTTAGCGGTTTCCAAAACTGAACCCAAAACCGCTGAAGCAGTTCTATCGCTTTGCGATGGCGCGTACCACCCAGCTAAAACAGGAAGGTAATGAGATTCTGTGGCGGCGTTTCGTCGCCTAGAACACTGCTGGTCACGATGCGAAATCTCTGTTATTTAAGCGCGCAATGGCCGCTCCCGAGCTTCAACAGACTGTTGGCAAAATTGCCGGTTTTACCGGCACCGCGCTGCACACCGGTGAAAAAGCTACGCTTAGACTGCATCCCGCACCGGTCGATCACGGAATTAAATTCAAGCGCAAAGATTTACAGGATGAGCCAACGATTGACGCGAAAATCGACAACCTGAAGACTGTCGAGCGCTCCACGACGATAGGCGAAGGCTCGGTGCGAGTCCATACAGTCGAGCATGTTCTGGCCGCGCTCTCGGCAATGGGCGTAGACAACGCCATCGTGGAAATGGACGCAAACGAGCCGCCGATCGGAGACGGAAGCGCGCAACCATATATCGATCTCATCAAAAAAGCCGGCATAACAGCTCAGGAGGAGCCGCGCAAATTCTTCGACGTGCGCGAACCGATGCACGTGGAAACGAAAACAGGTGCGCTGCTCGTTCTACTGCCGGACGACAAATTTCGCATTTCATGCACACAGGCCGGACCAAACAACAAATTCACGCAGTTCTTGTCGATCGACGTTACGCCGGCAGCTTTCGAACGCGACATCGCTCCGGCACGAACATTTGTTTATTACGAGGATGTTGAGCCACTCATGGATAAAAATCTGATCAAGGGCGGCAGCCTCGAAAATGCGATCGTCGTGCGCGGTGAGGCGGTTTTAAGCAAGGAACCATTGCGTTTCTCGGACGAATTCGTACGGCACAAAATCCTCGATATTATCGGCGATCTTGC
>DASXOI010000341.1:0-1698 GCA_036494375.1 Candidatus Udaeobacter sp. | reverse complement strand
ACCTTCGTCAACTTTCTTGCCCTGGATGTAAGGCAATGTCTGCCCAGGTTCAGGAGGCATTGCAGGCCTCTCTCCTTCATGTAATGTTCTATATTCGCGCGAACTTTCATGTGGATTCCAAATCACGGGAAGCGTGAGAGTTTTCCAGGTCCTTTTTGTTTTTTCCTTTGTCGTGTTTACGGGCATTTTCCATTCGCGGTTTAAAACGTTCTCGAGACCTTCCATAACCACCGCCAAGGCTCATCCCGTTGTCCCAGGTTGGCCAATATGTAGTATAAGGGTGCCGTGCGCTGGCGATCTGCGCCGAGCGCGAGGGGGCACGGGATGGCGAGGGGGCGATCGCTGAGAGAGTTTCAGACGAGCTTTCCGGACGAGACGAGCTGTGCGGCGTTCTTGTTCGAGCGGCGTTGGCCGCAGGGGTTTGTCTGTCCGGCCTGTGGCGCCGGACGCGCAGCGTTCTTGAGGAGCCGGGCGCACACCTACGAATGCCTCGACTGCGGTCGCCAGACGTCGATAACGGCCGGGACGGTGATGCACCGGTCGAAGTTGCCGCTGACGGTGTGGTTCTGGGCCGCGCATCTCATGGCGACGCACTCGAACGGCATGTCGGCAGTCCAGCTCGAGGCCCAGCTCGGCATCACATACAAGACGGCTTGGTTGCTGGCGCAGAAGCTGCGACGATCGATGATCGATCCCCACCGCGAGCCGCTGGAGGGCGTGGTGGAGGTCGACCAGGCCGAAGTTCCTTTCCGGGCCGACAACAGCTTTTTCGATCCCGTGAAATCCGGGAAGATCCTCATCGCTGGCGCTGTCGAGGTGATCGACCGCGGAACAAACCAGGCCAAGCCAAGGCGCAAACGAGCGAAATACCTGGACACTCGGTCTGGGCGCATCCGTCTCGCCGCTATCCCGGACAACTCGGCGGCTTCGATCGAGGCTTTTGTGCGGGCCAACGTGAAGACCGGAACGACGCTGCTCACCGACGGGCACAGATCGTATCCTGGCCTCACCGATTACCGACACGACCCGCGGACGGTCGGCAAGATGGCCGGCCATATCGTGCTGCCGTGGATTCATCGAGTCTTCGCGCTGATGAAACGTTGGGGGCTCGGCACCTATCATGGGCTGCGCCGCAAGCACATCGACACGTATCTCAATGAGTTTGTCTTCCGATACAATCGGCGCTTCTACCGGCACGTCTCGTTCGAAACCATCCTCGGGCTCGCCTCACACCATCACCCGACGAGTTACTGGGATATCGTCGGGCGCGACAATCCCCGCAAAGGCGCGCCGACAGTCCGGCGCCAGCCGCGGCGCCGAAGGACTGCGACCGGCATGCGGGCAGACGGACCAAGACCTCCCGAAAAACTCGAACCCAGTCCCGGTTCGGATTGGACCCGCCAGCCCTAGATTTTGATTAACCTGGGACAACGGGATGAGCCTCCATCCGCCCTCCTTCATGGTCCGAAACAACTTGCTCCCATGAAAAGGGAATTCGCTGGGGTGGCGTCTCGCTTGCTCAAGCATGTGCTTAAACATGCGCTCGGGGAGAAGGCCGGCAGAGTCGGCGAACATGCAGAAAACCAGCCGATTGATGAAATGAGCTACAGCTTGCGGACTGTCTCCACGAGAGCGTAGGCGTTGCGCCAGTGTCGCAAATTCTGCGGCGGCGTCTTCGGTCAATTCGGCCCGTGTTTT
>DASXOI010000340.1:0-3494 GCA_036494375.1 Candidatus Udaeobacter sp. | reverse complement strand
AAGAATTGGGCCGCGTTCCAAGCCGATCCGGAATGGAAAAAGGTGAAGGCCGAGTCAGAGGCGCAAGGACCGCTGGTGGATCATATCGATCGCTACTTCATGGATCCGACCAGCTATTCAGCCCTCGATTGACGTGTCTTGCGCACAACCAAATGAAAGCCGTGCGGGTGGAGGTGAACGACAAGATGCAAAAAGGTTACGTTTATTTCCAGACGAAACCGATGGGACGGGCTTTCTGCCCCGGATTCGCGCCCGAGTTGACGCCGAAACAGATGCTCGAGTTGGGCGTGTTCGGCGGAAAATACATGACCGATTGCCGGAAAGAGTTCCCGGCGAGCTGGTTCAGGCGTGCGAAACTTTCGCCTGATCGGGCGCGAGCGCCGCTGAATTATTTTGGCGTGAACGCCTCGCAACCATTAGCGGAATGGCGTCGCAAGGGTTGGATTCATCCCGAGGATCCGCGCGGCTGGTTCCAATGGTATTGCCGATATTATTGCGGCCGCCGCAGTCAGGATGACTTACGGCAGATCGCCCGTTGGCGCGCCGTTCGGCGCCACGTCGCGCAATTGAAAAAACATTGTAAGCCTCGCGATCTCAATTGCCGCCGCCGGCAGCGGCAGGCGTTGCTGCACTGGGCCTACGATTCACGAAGGATCTGATAAAGAGATCTCTCAGGGAAGCAGGAACGCAGGAAAACCAATCAATTTATTATCAGTCCCCGATCTCTCAGATATCCAATCGAGTCGCTGGATGCTGATGCGTTATTCCATAAGATTCACGTATGCATCCAAGCACCTACAGAGCGAAAGCTTATTCTGCTGCCAGTGAGACGTCGCCGCTCGCTTCGACGACAATCCCGCGACGCGATCCCACCGAGCGCGACGTGCAGATCCAAATCCTCTTCTGTGGCATTTGCCACTCCGACCTTCACTCAGTCCGCAACGAATGGAGCGAGTTCATGGCGACGAACTACCCGATCGTTCCCGGCCATGAAATCGTCGGCCGTGTAACAAAAGTCGGTTCCGCCGTTACCAAGTACAAAGCAGGCGATCTCGCCGCGGTTGGTTGCATGGTGGACTCCGACCGCACCTGTCCAAATTGCAAACGTGACCTCGAACAATTCTGCCCAAACATGACGCTCACTTTCAATTCGCCAGACAAACATCTTGGTGGCGTCACCTATGGCGGCTATTCCGATAGCATCGTCGTCGATGAACATTTCGTTTTGCGGTTGCCTTCGAACTTGAACATCGCTGGAGCTGCACCGCTCCTCTGCGCGGGGATCACCACATATTCGCCGATGCGTCACTGGGGTGTCGGTAAAGGCAAAAAAGTTGGCGTGGTCGGCCTCGGGGGACTCGGTCACATGGCCGTGAAATTTGGTTGCGCGTTCGGCGCCCACGTCGCTGTCTTCACCACGTCGCCTAATAAGAAGGACGACGCGCTCCGGCTCGGTGCCGATGAAGTCGTCGTTTCGCGCAATGCCGACGAAATGAAAAAGCACGCCGGCAGTTTTGACTTCATTATCGACACGGTTTCCGCCGCTCACGACATCAACGCGTATCTCAATCTACTCGCTGTTGACGGGAACCTTACTTTGGTCGGCGCGCCTGCAGAACCTCTCGACGTCCCGGCATTCAGTCTCATCATGGGGCGGCGAAGACTGGCGGGATCTGCCATCGGCGGCATCGCCGAGACGCAGGAGATGCTCGATTTTTGCGGCACGCACAACATCACAGCTGATGTCGAAGTGATTCCCATTCAGAAGGTCAACGAAGCCTACGAGAGATTGCTGAAGTCGGACGTGAAGTACAGGTTCTCCATCGACATGGCGTCTTTGGAATCGGAGTAACTTCAAAAATCGAGGCTGTCATGTTGAGCGAAGCGAAACATCTCTGGCTAGTTGCCTGTGCATCGCCAAAGAAAATGATCAGAGATTCTTCGTTTCGCTCAGAATGACAGTCCAGGAAGAACAGCTGATCACCCGTTCACTTTCTTCTGTTACATTGCAGTAGTGAGTTAAGTTGAGTTACAGGGGATTAATCATTATGCGAGCAACTGTGATGTATAGCGCCGGCGATGTTCGGGTCGAGAACGTGCCCGACCCGCAAATCATTGAATCGACTGATGCTATCCTTCGCGTTACCCGCGCGTGCGTTTGCGGGAGCGATTTGTGGCCGTATCAAAAAATGGAGCGCAGCGATACTGGTCGCGTGATGGGGCACGAAGCGATAGGTGTGGTCGAAGAGGTGGGCAAAAATGTTCGAACGATTAAACGCGGTGATTTTGTTATCATGCCGTTCGCGTTCTCCGACGGCACATGCGCGTTTTGCCACGACGGACTTCAAACGTCGTGTATCCATGGCGGATTTTTCGGCAGTACAGAGGTCGCCGGAGCGCAAGCCGAAGCGGTGCGAATTCCTTTGGCAGATGGAACCCTCTTCCCGATTGGTGCGCAGGCAGACGACGCGTTTATCTCGTCGTTACTCACGCTCTCGGACGTGATGGGAACCGGGCACCATGCCGCTATTATCGCGAAGGTGGGACCAGGGAAGAGTGTCGCCGTCGTCGGCGATGGAGCTGTGGGATTGTGCGGTGTCATTGCCGCAAAGCGATTGGGCGCGGAACAGATTATTATTTTGGGACGCCACGCCGACCGCATTGCACTCGCCAAGGATTTCGGCGCGACAGATGTTGTCAGTGAGCGAGGCGATGCCGCAGTGGAGCGCGTTCGCGAACTTACCCATGGCTACGGGGTTCACTCAGTGCTGGAATGCGTCGGGCTTCAACAAGCTATAAATACCGCGATTAGCATCGCTCGTCCGGGTGGCGCGGTCGGGCGCGTCGGCGTTCCGCAGGAGCAGACGATTCCAGGATCTGAGCCAGCGTTTTACAATAATGTGACGGTCGGCGGCGGGCCTGCACCGGTGCGCGCTTATATTGGGGACCTTTTACCGGACGTTCTTGAAGGAAATATCAAGCCCGGTCGAGTGTTCGATCAAACGGTGGGACTTGATGATGTTCCCGACGGTTACCGCGCGATGAACGATCGCGAAGCCATCAAGGTGATGATTACGCCCTAACAAATATTTAACACGTCACAGAATGAAAAAGCGCAAACTTGGAAAGTCTGGGTTGGAAGTGTCGGCGATCGGACTCGGCTGCATGGGGATGAGCTTCGGGTACGGCCCGCCGAAAGATAAGCAGGAGATGATCGCGCTGCTTCGCGCGGCTGTGGAACGCGGCGTTACATTTTTCGATACCGCCGAAGTTTATGGCCCGTTCACGAACGAGGAACTGGTGGGCGAAGGCCTCGCTCCGTTTCGCGAGCAAGTGGTGATCGCCACAAAATTTGGATTCAAACTCGATCCAAAGAGTGGTCGGTCCATCGGTGTCGACAGCCGTCCAGAGCACATCAAGGAAGTTGCCGAAGCTTCACTCAAACGACTCAGGACGGATGTTATCGATCTGTTCTACCAACATCGTGTTGATCC
>DASXOI010000339.1:0-15152 GCA_036494375.1 Candidatus Udaeobacter sp. | reverse complement strand
AGGAAGGTCGATTTGCCCGAGCCGTTGCGGCCGACAAGGCCAATGTGTTCGCCCTCGTTAAAGGCAATCGTCGCGCCGTCGAGGACGACCTGAGTGCCGTATTTGACGGAAAGGTTGTTCGCGCTCGCGATGACCGCGGTTGACGTCTCTGCCATGGGAAGTCGAACGTCGAACGCCCAAAGCCGGACGTCCAATCAAAGAGCGCGATCGGCGCTGACTAATTCAGCGCGTCTCCTACGATTTCGCACCTGGGCACGGGCGTTTTCAGAATCGTTGTAGCCACCGGTCTGTGGCCGGTTCAACTCGGCGGTGCTTTTCAAACCGGAGAGACGGCCCGCAGGGCCGTGGCAACATCGCTTTTCCATTGACGTTTTCTCCGCAGTCAGCACGCCGCGCTAGCTGGTGGTCGTCGGTCTCCCATGTCACAGCAACCCTTTGAACTGGCTGATTGTAAGACCTGCATCTTTAACAATTCCACCCATCGTGATCGCGTTCACCGGATTGTGTCGCGGAATCGTGATGAAATGCGTGCCGTCGCTCATTACAATGTGCTTGCCTTGGCGCACAACTCTAAGCCGGCCTTTTCGAACGGCTTGATCGCCCGGAGATGATTAACGCCGGGAATCTTCGGCATCGCTAAACGGTGACTTCGACTTCGCGAACGTCTGCAGCCGGCAATGTTTGTTTAATCGCAGCCAAATACTCAAGAATTGCATCGGGGATATTTTCCATTGTCTCTTCTTCGGTCGCTCCTTGGGACCAGCACCCGGTTAACGCCGGACAACTGACGGCATATCCCTCCTTCGATTTATGCAGCACGATCGAATAACGCAGACTCACGAACATATTGTAACTTCAACCTCCAAAAATCACCGTAATTTCTCGGAGATAGCCTGCGGCTGACACAGCCATCGCTACAGCTTTGTCATGAGATTGCCGGAATAGGTTCGCCGTATTTTTCAAACTCTCACAACGAGCTTACGCAAATTTCGTTTCGGCGAGCCGCCGAAACCTGCACGCGAGCCGCATGCGCTCCCCAGACGTATAGAGACCCGGCTCTTAGAAATCAGCGATCAGCTACGCGCGGCGGCCTTGGCGAGGGCGCGCTCGTCGCAGGCGGCACGCAAAGCTTTCATCTCGTCGCGCAGCATAACCATTCGCTTGGCAACGCCTTTGTATTTCTTCGTGGTCCCTGTGACTGTCCGATTGACCGCGCCCTGGTGCACAAGGCCCTGAAGCTTCTCGTAAGCACGCAAGCGCAGCAGCTCTTCGCCGCCATTGGCTGCGTTGCGCTCTCGTAGATTGAGCAAAATAATTTCGAATAACGGCTTGAATTCGAAAGAGTCCTTTGACGAAAGCACAGCAACCAGCTCTTCGGTAAG
The DNA here is from genome assembly GCA_036494375.1 of Candidatus Udaeobacter sp. Classification (GTDB taxonomy): domain Bacteria; phylum Verrucomicrobiota; class Verrucomicrobiia; order Chthoniobacterales; family UBA10450; genus Udaeobacter. The sequence continues at coordinate 13,770 of DASXOI010000339.1, read as the reverse complement.
GTTATCAGGCGCGCGACGTGTGAAAGAGATAGCAGATCGTTTAGACATCTGAGAGTATCGCATCGATGCCGGAAATAGCGACCGAAGCAATCTGTGCAGGGCTCGCAAAGATATTGATGTGAGCTGTGTCGAACAGATGGTGCAGCCGCCGTTCGCAACGAAGTAACTAGAGTTTTGGTTCGTTTTTCCGTTGCTGAAAGCGACCGATCGGGCCGCAACTGTCGAAGTTCTATTGGAAACATTAGAAGGGTATTAGTTATGCAAACACGATCGAAAGCAGAGGACACTGATCGCGGCCAATGGGTCTATCCGGAAAACGAAGCCGCTTATTGGCGAGAACAACATTCCAAACAACCTTACTCGAAGAATTCTTCTTACGAGCAATACGAGCATGCGTATCGCACCGGCTACACTTCATTCCAGAAATTTCGGGGAAAGAAGTTCGACGAAGTCGAGGAATCCGTTGCAAATGATTACGAAAGCGGTAAGCCCGATTCGGCCTTGCCATGGGACACGGTACGTCCTGCGGTGAGTTCGGTGTGGGATAAAATGTCCGGCGTCGTCGGCCCACGCGATTTCGACCGCGGCATCCGGGATTCGATCTGACCAGAGACAACGCGGCTGACCAGCCGCGACCGGGTCGAAGCGAAAACCCGCTAAAGCGGCGAGCAGTCAGGCAACTGGTCGCGAGTCATCCCGCTGAGGACTCGCCACGGCGAGCAAGCTCTAGACGCTACAGCACGCTGATTAACCGGAAACCCGTGCGGATCGTCGTCGCCTAAAAGCAGACAAGTTCGTTTCGGCGAGCCGCCGAAACCGGGTCGCCGCGGCGACCGCTCCTCTGCTCACTCCATATCGGGGTAAGGGCCTTTGCCACCTTCGGCGATGAAGCGATCGACCCGCGCTGTGACAACGGGCAGCGGTACGGAGCCGAGCTCGAGCACGGCATCGTGAAAAGCGCGAATATTGAATTTCGCTCCGAGCGTCTTCTCCGCCTTTTCGCGGGCGCGCACGATCGCGAGCTCGCCCATGTAATAAGAAAGGGCTTGCCCGGGCCAGGCGATGTAACGGTCCACCTCGGTTTCGATCTCATGCTCGGGGAGCGCGGTGTAGTCGTGCATATATTTGAGCGCCTGTTCGCGCGTCCAACCTTTCGAATGAATGCCGGTGTCGACAACCAGTCGCGCCGCACGCCAGATCTGATAACCCAGCATCCCGAAGCGCTCGTATGATGTTTGGTACATTCCCATTTCCTGACCGAGCTTTTCACAATAAAGCGCCCAACCTTCGCCGTACGCGGAGATATAATCGAATCGCCGAAATTCCGGCTGGTTCTTGTGCTCGAGTGCGATCGGAATCTGGAACGCATGTCCGGGCGCGGACTCGTGCAAGGTCAGCGCGGTGAGATTATAGAGCGGACGATGCGGCAGATCGTATGTGTTCAGAAGATAAATACCCGGACCGCCGCGGCCTGAAGTATAAAAGGGCGCAAGATCTGCCGGGACGGGTTTGATGGCGAAGCGCATCCGCGGCAGATAGCCAAAATATTGCGACGATTTGCCGTCGAATACTTTCGCGATCCAGGCGGCGCGATTGAGCAAGTCCTGCGGTGTTTTGGCGTAGAACTGCGGATCGTCGCGAAGGAACTTCAGGAACGCTGGAAACTCGCCTTTGAACCCCGATTCGTGCATCGCGTCGACCATCTGCTGATGTAATTTGGCAACCTCCGCGAGGCCCGTCTGGTGAATTTCGTCGGGCGAGAGATCCAGCGTGGTAAACTCGCGGATTTTCTGGCGATAGTACCTTTTCCCGTCCGGCAACACTTCGGCCGCAAGCGTCGTGCGAGTGTGCGGCACATATTCGTCGCGGAAGAATTTGAGCAGGTCCGCATAAGCCGGCTGCACGATCTCACGAATTACCTTTGCAGCTTCCAACTTGAGCTTGTCCTGGTCGGACGGCTGAACTCCCACCATCGGTTCCCGAAACGGTGTGTAGAGCAGATTGTCTTCGGGTTTACCTTCCGCAATAGTGGCGATCGATTTCTCGCGTCCCTGCAAAGTGAGACGTGGCGGCGTGAAACCGCGCGCAAGCCCCGCCCGCATATTCGCGATTTCTTCGCGGAAATAGCGCGGGATGTCGCGCATCTGCGCGACCCAGTTGTTGTAATCGGTCAGCGTCTTGAAAGGTCGCCGCGCGGTCTCGCCCAAATCGGTCCAGAAAGCAGAATCCGAGTTCGCCGGCATCTCGTAATCACGGAATTTCTGATCAGCGACCAAATTCTCGATTTCCGGGCGATAAACATCGTAGTTGATCTGCTCCTCGGGCGAGAGCTGCGCGCGCGGAACATCATCGAGCTTGTGCAGCACATCCTGCCAGTAACGCAGCCGAGTCTCCTGCGTGTTTGGATCGACTTTTGGCAGTCGATCGGGAACCGGTTTTTCGACGCCTTCAAGCCCAGGAAATTGCTCCAGCCGCCATTTCCATTCTTCTGTATAGATAGCGCGGAGCCGCTCACCTGCGGTTTGCGCCTTAGCAGAACACGGGACGCACCACAGCGCTGCAACACCAAGCAAAACAACCGTTTTCAAACTCATTCGCTGCCCACGCTCACTCGCTCCTGCCCTCGTCGCTTTATCTTCTATGTCGCTGATCCCCTCAGCTCCATTCATCATTTCGAGCAGATACAGAATTTCGCTCATTTGTTAGGATTTTGGTACAGCTTTCATGGGTTGATTAGGTGAAGCAAGTCGCGAAATTCTCAGACTTCTGAAACTCAAACCCTCCCTCGACTGGCTTCTTATCTTTGTTCCGCTTGCGATCCTCCTGCGCTTCTGGCCCGGGGGCATCAGTGCAACGGGGCTTTTCGTTTGCTCCGCTCTCGGCATCATTCCGGTCGCAGGCTGGATCGGGCGCGCAACCGAAGCGCTCGCCACCCGCGTCGGACAAGGCCTGGGAGCATTGCTCAATGCCACTTTTGGAAACGCGGCGGAGCTAATCATCGCCGGCATCGCCCTTTCCAAAGGTCTGATCAATGTGGTGAAAGCCTCCCTTACGGGATCGATCATCGGTAACGTGCTGCTGGTGCTCGGTCTCTCCATTCTATGCGGCGGCACCAAATATAAAAAACAATGTTTCAACCGCACCGCAGCGACTAGCTCCGTGATTTCGCTTTCGCTGGCAGCGATTGGACTCATCATTCCGACGGTCTTTCATCGCGCCGCCGACCGCACGCCTAGCGGCTGGAGCCCGCTGGTCGAGCAGAAGCTCTCGTTAGGCATCGCCGTCGTGATGTTCCTGACCTACTTCTGCATGCTGACGTTCTCTCTCCGGACCCACAAGGATCTTTTCCGAGGCGATGAGGAACACGAAGGGACAGAGAGGCCATGGTCACGCAGGAAGGCTGTTATCATCCTGCTCATCGCGACCGCCGTTGTCGCCCTGCTCTCGGAGTTTCTCGTCGGAACGATCGAAAGCGTTCGGGACTCCGTCGGCCTCACCGAGGTGTTTGTCGGTGTTATCGTGGTGGCGATTGTGGGCAACGCGGCTGAGCACTCGACCGCCATCCTCATGGCGATGAAAAACAAAATGGACCTGAGCTTCGGTATCGCGATTAGTTCCAGCCTGCAAATCGCGCTTTTCGTCGCGCCCGTGCTGATTTTTCTGTCCTACGCTTTTGGGCGACCGATGGATTTGGAATTTACTCTGCCAGAAGTAGTCGCGGTCGTGGTCTCGGTTTACATCCTGTTTCAGATCAGTAGCGACGGCGAGACGAACTGGATCGAAGGCATTCAACTTCTCTCGCTCTATCTAATTCTCGGGATTCTCTTTTTCTATCTTCCCGAGCCGGCACACACCGCACCCTAGGCTTCGCGCGATTCTCGCGAACCACGTTCGATCGGTGGCGCAAGCCTTCGACGAAGAAGCAAGAACGGGCGTTCGATCGACAGAAAGAGAATGGTTGCGGCGATGTACACGCAGAGTTCGACGCCGAGAAGCGCGGGCACAGACGTGAGATCGATGTTGTGATTTGTGCAGAATTGCTCGACCCCGTTAATAACAAGTTTCTGAATCAAATAAGCGCTGTAGGCAATGCTGGCGATGAAGGCGGCGCCGGGAATTGCAACCCGACAAAGTGGGAGCCGAGGACTGATGGCGCAAACAAGAAGCGCGGCCATGCCGATCGCGATGAGCGGGAATTGCCAGACACACGCAACGACGGTGAGGTTTTTGGTTTCGCCGAGATACAATGCGTAAGCGATTAGCCCAAGTCCGGGCAGCCAAAGCCACGGCGCGCAGTTGATAAGGCGTTGCCACCACTTTGGGCGAAATTTCTCGATCGCCGCCAGAACAACGCCGAATACGAGCGGATCGAGTCGCGTCCAGGTTGGATAATAAATCCACGCCTGAAAGCCGCGGAACGATACACCGCCGTCAACTGATGGATTCTGCGCAGCCAGAAAAGCGCGCAATGCGATGCCGCCCACAACGATCAGGCATGGAACGATTGTGGCCGCGCGCGGACGGCGATAGAGAAAGAGCAAAAGAAACGGTAGCGCGAGATAGAACTGGTCTTCGACCGCGAGTGACCAGGCATGGGAGAAAGCGGTTCCACCATGAAGCGCGATGTTTTGCACTGACAACAGAAATTTCCAGAGAGGCTGTGACATTTCGGGATATTCGCGCCACGCCGGCAACAAAAAATAAATCGCGAGCACGACGAAGTAGGCCGGCATAATTCGCAAGGCGCGGCGGGTGAAAAACCGGCCAAGTTTGATGCGCTGATCCCGCGCAAGTGTGGCGAGCAATTGGCCGCCGATCAGATAACCGCTAAGAACGAAGAAAAGATCGACACCGATCCAGCCGAAGCGGTCCACTCGTCCGGGCAATTTGAATCCGAACAGTGCGGCGTGGTAAACAATGACGATGATGATCGCGAGCGCGCGGAGAAGATCGAGGCCCGGCTGGCGTTCGCGATTTCGAAAACGTGGATCGACTTCTATTTGGCCACGCTGCGTCTTCGGCCGGACGCTCATCAATCATACTTCGGCAATCGAGCCAAAAGTCTTTCAGTTATTTGCGCCAGTGACGAAAAAAGCTTTGACGGATACCCGTGGGGAGCACACGCGGCTCGCGTGTTGGTTTCGGAAGCCGCCGAAACACGATGTCGGAAGGCAGCACTCTCCGCTAGGCGATCGCTTCAGTTCGGGCAAGAGCGCGCGGGGCCCCGCGTTCGATAATAATTACGTGAGTATGCGTTCTGTTTTTCTAGGGGTTGCGATCGCGTTTGTGATCGCCGGATCAGTTGCGGCAAAGGAGAATGTGGACGCCGCCGGGGCGGAGGAGAACGTGCGAGCGGTGCAGAACAAACTGGCCGACGAAGGGTGTTATTTTGGCGAAATCGACGGAGCCTACAGCAGCGATTTCAGCGCCGCGCTAAGCCGTTACCAGATTCGCAATGGGTTGCCTATCACAGGACAGCTTGATGCGGAAACGAGCAAGGCGCTCGACGCGAAGCCCGCGATCGGCCCGAGCATCGCTACTACGGAGCAGAGTCCCGAGACATGGCGTCAGTTGCGCAAGCGCGAACGGCGAAAATCCACAAAGGCGCGGCGGTCCGAGCCGGATGCTACGGAGACGTCTTCACCTACGGATAACGAGACGCCGCCAACTGGCACTGACACGCCCATACAAACTACGCCCGTGGAAGCGCGAAGCTCAGCAGAGAGCACGCAACCGGCGTCAGCGCCGCCGGCTACAGCTTCGGCTGATGAGTTCAGCACGGACCGTCTGCGTGATTATGTGGCCGCGTTTGTTCTGGCCGGACTTGATAAAAACGTCGGCGCGGAAGCAGAGTTTTTTGCCGATCGTGTCACTTACTACGACCAAGGGGTGATGGATCGCGGAAAGATTCGGCAGGACTTAAAACGCTATGACGAGCGATGGCCGGAACGGCACTTTTGGGTCGCAGGAAAGATTAACGTTGAACCGCAAAGTGAAAACCGGATGAGGGTGACGTTTCCGCTGGGATTCAAATTGCGCAATGGCAACAAGCAGTCATCTGGCAAAGTGGACAAGACGCTTGTGTTGGAACCTGCCGGCGACGATCTGCAAATCGTCGCGGTGAACGAACGCAAAGCCGGTTAGGAAGAATTAATCAAGAAGCCAGGAAACCAGGAAAATAATTCTCCCAGTTCTTAATTCTCTCCACGGCGAGTCAGGGACCTGCTTTTTTTTGATCCATTATTCCTGGTCTCCTGGTTTCGAGATAGAATTTCTTATCCACGGATGAACGCGGATTTCCTGCGTTCCTGCTTTCCTAATTCATTTTAACTGAGTTGCCGTTGTTCGTGACGCGTGATTCGCAGACGCACCCCAACGGAGTACACCAGATAGTAGCCGATCAATCCGGCAGCGACTGCCAGCGAAAGCTGAGTCCCGGAGGCGGTGATCAGCCAATGCTGATCGCTGGTAACATTGCTGCCGGAGTGCGTGGCCCGCCACCAGCCGTAAATGAAACGTGCGGCGATCGCCAACGTGATAAAAAGCGAGAGCCAGCGGCTTGGCGTGTAAAAAAGTCCTTCCGGTTGGTTTTCCCAACGCGTTATTGCCAGGGCGACCAAGCCGAGAATGCCTCCACAACCCACACCAATCAGCGCGAATCGAAACGCTGAGTCGACCCAGAAAGAGAGCAGAAGCGTGAATGAAAGAAAGAAAGCAGCCGAGAAGCTGGTCATCCACACATTCAGGCTCGCGACCCAGCGCCGTGCCTGTCGTCGAGCAGTTCCGGCGCGGTAACGCAAAGCAAGAGAAAGCAGAACCACGCCGGCAAAAGCGAGGAGAACAAAAAGCAGCAGCGCAAAAACAATAATCGGCACTGGAGTTAACGGTAAGAAGGAAGAAGAAAAAAGTAAGAAGGATTCTCGGATCTGATGCGTCTGCGCACGATTCCATCGGCGAACGCATTATATGGAAACGATTGCATCAAAAGATCCGCGCGCGCATACGGCAAATGTTCGGAAGGAATTTCGGGAATTAATCGAACATTTGCGCGACGACATTAGCAAAATAGATGAACCGAAAGCGCAGGCGCTCTTCGAAACCGCCGCGGAAGTGATCGGCGGTCTGGAGACGGCGTTCAAACATTACGAAGAGAACAGCGAGGAAGCTTGGAAGTGACTGGCTAGTGACGGGTGGCAAGCTCGGCGCGCCCTCGCCACGGGCGAGCAGGCTGTGGTCGCGCCCTACCGGCGATGCGCAATTTGCGCGCGATATTCTTTGCGCGTGTAATACGTCAATATGCTTGAGCCGTCGGCTGACGAAATACGTGATTGGGGCGATTCCGTCATCCAATTTATGACCGATTATCTGAGCGGGCTCCGCGATCGCCCGGCGTATCGCCACAGTTCTTCACGTGAGATTCGAAGCGGGCTCGACTCGGAGCTCCCGTTCAAGGCAACCGATTTTGATTCGCTGCTAAAAGTTTTTCGCGACACGATTGTTCCTTTTAGCCGCCAGAATGCGCACCCGCGAATGTTTGGCTATGTGCAATCCCCGGGGACGCCAATTGGTGCGTTTGCCGATCTGCTCGCTTCGACATTGAACGCCAATCTCACGATCTGGCGTTCGGCGCCCGCGCCAGTGGAACTCGAACGCCTGACAATCGATTGGATTCGTCAAATTCTGGGATTTAACTCCGAAGCCGGCGGGCTTTTTGTCAGCGGCGGATCGATGGCCAATCTCGCGGCTCTGGCCGCGGCACGGCAGACGAAATATGATTCGTTAGGTCGTTTGCGCATGTATGCGTCTGCCGCGACGCATTTCTCGATCACCAAGGCAGCGGCGTTTCTGGGAATTGGGCGGGAGAACCTGCGGCACGTCGCAATCGACGAACAGTTCAGAATGAGCGTGGATGATCTCGTCGCAAAAATCACTGCAGATCTGCAGGCCGGCTACGTTCCGTTCTGCGTCGTTGCTAATGCCGGAACTGTGGATACCGGCGCGGTTGACCCCTTACGCGAGATTCGAGACGTTGCGAATCGATTCCAGCTTTGGATGCACGTGGATGGAAGTTATGGTGCCTTCGCCATTCTCGCGCCGTCGGCTAAAAAATTGTTCGCAGGAATGGAGCAGGCGGATTCGATCGCGCTGGATCCTCACAAATGGCTTTATCTCCCGGTAGATGTTGGCTGCGTGATTTATCGCAACCCTGAGATCGCCCGAGCCACTTTTGCGCATGAGGCGGAGTACACGCGGATGTTTGGTGAGAAAGCAGACGAAGCGTTTGTATGCTGGGAATACGGGCCGGAATTATCCCGGCGTTTCCGGGCACTTAAAGTATGGATGCTGTTAAAGGGCGTAGGCCTCGACCGCTTAAGCGAGGCGATCGAAAACAATGTTGCGTGTGCGCGCCATTTGGAGTCGATGGTGCAAGCCAGCGATGACTTCGAGATGGTCGCGCCGGTCGCGCTATCGATCTTTTGTTTTCGTCACCTGCCGGCGCAGCTCAAAAATCAAGCGCCCGAAGCAATCGATGCCTTCAATGAGCGACTGCTGGTTGCGCTACAGCGAGACGGCAGCTCGTATCTCTCGAATACCACGCTGAGCGGACGCTTCGCTTTGCGCGGTTGCGTGTTGAATTATCGGACAACCTTGCGTGACATGGAGATCCTGCTCGATGATCTCCGACGCGTGGCAAAATCGCTACGGACTTCACTCTAGGCCAAATTATCTCTGAGGAAAGCAGCAAGCAGATTCAATCTGGAAGCCATGAAAACAAGAACGCAGAAAGTTGTGGAGGCGTTTTTGGCTAACGCTGGCGTCGGACAGAGAAGCGCTACAGTTCCGCTGAGATAGCGGACGCCAAAGGTTATTTTACAGGCTGATCCTGCTGGATAGTGGTCACTGCTTCATCGCGCGGCACGGTCGTAACGGCTTCATCCGTCGTGACCGCCGTTCCAATGTCAGGAGCTTTTTCGTCGTCGAGTGTAGCAGGCCGAGCAGTCTCCGACACTGCTCGCGCAGTTTCAGATTTAAGGTGGGGTTCTGCGGGTGTTTCGGGGCGCGTCGGTGATGGCGTGACTGTTCGTCGCGTCCAAATGCTCGGCCTTGTGGATTCCGCCGAAGCGCGCTCTTCCCAACCACGCGAATCGGCCTCGCCTGTCTTCGCCATAGGTGATTTCTGGTCGCTTTCCTGCGCGGCTGGCTCTCCTTCGATCAGCGCGTCATCTGGGACCACGATCAAGTCCTTGCCCACGTGGAGATCGGCTTCGGCCCGCACGTAGCCGTGGACCCTGGAACGCTGCGGATTGAAAATGTTCTCCAGTTTGCTGCGGACGCCTTCGCCGACAACAAAGCCTACAATTGTCCCATCTGCGCGATTGATAAGCACGTCATCGATTACACCGAGCAGTCGTCCGCTTCGCGTGACCATCTTGTGACCGATGATATCGGACAGGCGTGGCAGATTATCGAGTTCAGCCACTTGTTGCATCGCAGATCCACGCACGGTCATTGCATCAGGTCCGATCGAATGCACAGCGGATGCGGGAATCATCCGCCGCTTTCCTGCCGTGCCGACAAGTGTTTCGCCGTGTACGACGACAAAACCAGCCACGCGCTCGCCGTCACGTTGCACGATGATTTCCTTCACTTTCCCGAGCCGCTCAGCGGCTTCCATGTCGATGACTGCACGTCCGACTAATTGACTTCCTTTGATCATTTCGTCTCCCGTTTGGTGATTCCTAGCGCAACCCTTAAAAACGATTCGCAATTGCTGGCGCGTTTGCGTTCATTGAAGTAACGGATTTGTCCTCAGAACGTTGGGACTTTTCAGCCGCGGAAGCTAATTTGCGCAGATTGCGCAATCTTATGATTACAGAGCGCTGTCGGCGCGCCCAGCGGTCGCGCCCTACCAGGAATTAACACGCGCTATTTTTTGCCGGCGCGTGTGTAGGCGATTTCCATGGTTTTCTTTTCCTGGCCGCCGCGGTTTTCGTACCACTCGAGCATCATGTGGTTGTTGTCGGGAATCTTAATTACTTCGCGAACTGGTATTTTCATTCCGGGCATCATTTCGATTTCGCTGGTATAAGTGAATGTCTTGCTCGCGGGATCGTAGGTACCTTCGGAAGACTGAATGCCGGTGCCCATGTTATCGATCCACGAGCTCACGAACTTTTGCTTTGCGTTGTCGTAGCCTTCGATGCCCATCCCTTTGAATTGCACGTCCTTCATTTTGCCGTCTGCGCCTGGCATTTGCATTTTACCTGTCACATCCATCATGACGTAACGGCCTCCCATAATGTCCTTGCGTGTCGCACTCCCTTTGGATTCCTGCGGTTTGGCGTTCGGATCCGGGTTCATCCACATTTTGATGGCGAAGTTCCAATTGCCGTTCATCTCTGAGAGCAGCTTGTGATTTTCATTGAGCTTCGACATTTCCATCATCTGCTTCATCATCTCCTGAGGATTAGGCGGCTGACCGGTTGCAGTTGCCGGTTGGGTCGACGCCGAACCTATGGCAGTCGCTGGTGATGTGGCGGGAGTTTGCGCAAATAAGGATGTCGCGAGCAATGTCGCGAACAGAATTGTGATTACTGACGTAAAGGTTTTCATCGCGGCATGTTGCCAGTAATCGGTGACGGGTGACAAGTGCGAAAACGAATCAGGAAAAACAAGACAATAAAGTTCGTTTCGGCGAGACGCCGAAACCAGGTCGCCGCGGCGACCGCTCCCCAGAAGATTCGCGCGGCTAACGCTTCTCACATAAGATGCTGGCCATGAAACGAGAGAATCCGACGATTGAAATTTGTTCCGGAATCACGCGCCGGACCGTCGCACACGGCGACACGATGTATCAGATGCTCGCCACGCTAGCGGCTGGGAGTATCATGCCTGCGCACTCGCACCCGCAGGAGCAGATCGTCCACATTCTCGAGGGCAAAATGCGGTTGATAGTTGAAGGCGTGCCGCATGAGCTTTCAACGGGCGATTCGTTTTATCTGGCGAGTAACATTTCGCATGGTGTGGAAACTCTCTCGGCAACGCGCGTCCTCGATACTTTTAGTCCGCCGCGGACTGATTATCTGGCGATAGACGAAAAAGTTCTCCACGGGGCGTTGTAGGCGGTTCGAGCAGTAACAAAGCAGCCGCTTAAAAACCAGTGGCTTATCCTTTCGGCTCGTCTGCTACCCGCAGTACAACTTTTCCACGCGTGTGATGAGTCGCGGCTTGTTGCTGCGCTTTTACAGCATCACCCAACGGAAGAACTTCCGTCACGATTGGCTTGATTTTCCCCGCATCGACCAATTGCGCGATTTCAGTGAGATCGCCGGCATCGGCGTGAACCGAGATCCCCGCGCCACGGATTCCATGTTTCTGAAGTTCGGCAGGATCGGGTCGCGCGACCAGTGACATAACGATGCCGCCTTTCTTTACCACGCCATAAGAGCGCGCGAGTGTGTCTTTGCCCACTGGATCGAGCACGGCATCCACATCTTTGGCGACATCTTCGAACTTCGTTTTGGTGTAATCCACCGCCACGTCGGCGCCGAGTTGCTTCAAAACATCCTGGTTTGCTGTCGAGGCGGTCGCGATCACCCGTGCGCCGCGCGCTTTCGCGATCTGCACAGCAAAACTACCGACGCCGCCAGAGCCGCCATGAACGAGAATTGTTTGTCCAGGCTGCAATTTCGCCACATCCACTAACGCTTGCCATGCAGTCAACGCACCCATTGGCACCGCCGAAGCCTCCGCGAAGCTAAGGGACTTCGGTTTCGCAGCGACTTCCCATTCTTTCACCGTCACGTAATCCGCCCAGCCACCGCCGAAAGTTGGATAACCGTAAACCGCGTCTCCTATCCTAAGCTTGGTGACGTTCGCGCCGGTTTTTTCTACGACGCCAGCAATGTCGTAGCCGGGGATCAGCGGCAAATGCGTGCCGAATTCCTTCGCGTATTTCCCGCTGAGCGTGAGCGGATCGGCTGGATTTACGCTGCTGGCGATCACGCGCACGAGTGCTTCGTCCTCGTTCGGCTCTGGTCTCTGCACTTGCTCAATCTTGAGCACATCGGGCGCGCCGTATTCGTGGGCCACCACGGCTCGCATCTTTGGTTTTTCGTCAGCGCGCGTTACAAAGGCGGACACGACTCCGAGCGCGGTTAAGCTCAAAAAACGTATAGCTGATCGAGAGAATTGCATGACAAGACGTTCGCGCGCGATCAGTTGCAGTGCGAACCGGAAATTTTATCTCGCGAGTTGTCAGTGCGGTCACTTTTATCTACTTGCGAACATCGATGAAGATTTGCCAGCGCTTGACGCTGTCCAGTTTGAGAACGCCATGCTTCATCCACGGATCGGTTTTTAATTTCTCTCGCACTTCGTTTTCGTCATCGGCATTGACAGTCAGCATCGAGCCGCCTTCATCGATGAAGGGCCGTCCATCAAAATAAAACCTTCGGTAACGAGTCGATCGATAAATGCGGCGTGCTCGTTCCAAAGTGGCTGCTCTCGCGTGCCCTTTGATCGATCATGGTTAGGGCCAGCGGAAGAAATTACCACGAACGTATTTTTCATGGATACGTCATCAGATTTTTTATCCGCAGATTTCCACGGATTGGCACAGATTAATGTTGTAGGGCGTTTGTGCCAAACGCCTGGCGTCTCGCAGGGACGCCCTACAGTTCCTGAATGCCTGATTAGCGCCACCCCGATTCCTAATTGCGGCGGCGCTGACTCGGTGAACAGTTATATTTACAAATGAGCGCAAATGCAGCAGATCAAAATTCGGGGCTGAGGAGAATCATCCTGGTGCTCCTCGCCCTTGGCGCGGTTTCGATGGTGTCGCTGATCATTGCCGGTGCGACGAGCTTGATTTCGTTAGCTGACAGGATTCACCCCGTCGCTGGCACGATTGTGTTCTGGGGATTTTGTCTGGCAGCAGGATTTCTTGCGCTCTATTGCGCGATCGCTTATGCGCAATTGCCGCCAGCACTCGTGCCGCCGAAGGAAAGATCAGGACCGAAGCACGAGGCTTATTTGCAGACATTGCGCTCGCGGCTGTCGAATAATCCGCGAACTCGCGAGTTGTCACTGAGCACAAACGCGGACGTTGAGGCAGCCATCGCGCATTTGTCCAAGGAAGCGGACGTAGTTGTGCGTAGAACGGCGAGCACAGTTTTTCTCAGCACTGCATTGATGCAGAATGGCCGGCTCGACGGCCTCATCGTGCTGTTCACACAGATTCAAATGGTCGGCCGGATAGCGCGCATTTATGTGCAGCGCCCTTCGCCTCGCGAACTGCTGCGGTTGTACGCAAATGTTGGCGGAACAGCTTTCGTCGCCAGCAGTCTCGAATCACTGGATCTCGGAGAAATGGTCGCACCGCTTGCGGTGTCGGTGGTTCCGGCACTGAAAAGCGGAATTCCAGGTTTGAGCGGCATCTCAGCGCTCCTGGTGAAATGTGTTTCAAACGGCGCGGCGAACGCGTTCCTCACATTACGCGTGGGCGAAGTCGCACGGCGCTATTGCGAACTCACTTCGAGCCATTCAGCTGAAGCCATCCGGAGATCTGCTACCACCGCAGCCGTTCAGCATCTTGGGCGAATCGTTCGCGAAAACGGCGCGCTGGTTGTGAGAAAGATTTGGGCAAGTACTGGACGCGCATTGATCGATAGCGGCGTGTCGAAAGCCGAAGACATCGCAGGCGCGACGCGTGATCTTTTTGGCAAAATCTCGCCGTGGCGGATGAAAGAGGAAGATGCCGTCACGCAT
>DASXOI010000338.1:0-4634 GCA_036494375.1 Candidatus Udaeobacter sp. | reverse complement strand
GGTGTTTGGATTTTTTAGCCGTCTTATCGCGCAGCTTAATAAACGTCTGCAATCGCACCTGCGCATCGCGCAAGTCTGAGACCAATCGTCCGATCTTGCGCACGCAACGATCTTCCTTCGCGTGACAATTTTTGCCGACCGTGCCAATCGCAAGTCGCATTGCCGCACGCAGTTTTTTGAGATGCTTGCGAACCTCGTGCACGGTGACGCCACGTTGCTTTGCAGGGTGTTGGCACAAATGCAAAGCCGCGTCGATTTGCTCGCAAAAAACTCGCTTGAGTCCTTCAGGGAGGGGTTCGCGCAATTTCAAACAGAATGCCATGGCATTTGTTATTCAAGAGCGAGGCGCACGTTGCTATAGCGTTTTGCCCCGGTCACTTCGCGGCCAAACCACCAAGGTGCTTTGAATCTGCGGCAGCTGGCGGTATCCGGGAATTCCACCTCCGCCACGACAAGACCTGCATGTCGGCCGCGATAAATATCGATTTCGATCATCACGTTGTCCCACGGAATCTCGTAACGCACCTTTCGCAGTCGTCTTCCAACTGTGCCAGGCCACAGCGCTGCAAACTGTTTCGGCCCCAGCTTAATCTCGCGTTCTTCGCGATGACTTGTTCGACCGACCTTAAACGTGAGAGAGGTTGCGCTCCCCGCCTTTCTCAGGCGAACCTGTCTACCAGCGGATTCGGTTGCCAGGTAACCTTGCTCGATAATGAAATGACGCGCCCGCTTGAGATTATCCGGCAGCCATTTGACTAAAAATTTCCGTTCAATTTCGCGATTGTGTCGTGTTCGAGTGTTCCCTCTCACAAGTCGAACATCGTAAACGCGATGCATTTAGTGTCGAGCCTTTCGCAGTCGATGCTGTAGCCGGGGCCGCTGATCCGGCATGTCACTAACCGAATTCCCTGAGTGTTCTCATTAACACCCCGCTTGAGCGAGGTGCATGTCGTGCAGAAAAAGTACGAACCGCTTCAGCGGTTTACTGTATGGCACTTGCGGGAAACTGCTGAAGCAGTTGAGAAAAGGCGACGGGCAATATAACACCCAGCTAAAGCAGGGTGTTAATGAAACGACACAAGTCTTTGCTCGATCGGCATCTGCTAAAGGAATTCGCCGACTGCGTTTGCGGCTGCCAGGATCGGCCACGCAGAGATCGCAACAATTACGGCAAAGAACAGCGCTTCCATCGCGAACTCCAGAGTCTTTTCGGGGACGAGATAAGATCTGGTAAGTTCGCGAAACGACCGGCGTTCCATCGCCAGTGTTTGCGCGCGCGTTTGTCTGGTAACTGTTCGCTTCACTGTGATCGTAGTCATAACTGGGTGCTTACATAAGGCAGAAGCGCGTCGCGTCAGGTTACGAATTGTTAAAACGCGGCGACGACTCAGAAACACGCGAGCCGAAGTGCGACGGATCGGTTCAAGGGTTGAAGCCGTTATTGCAGGGCGTTTGTGACAAACGCCTCGAGGTCTCACAGAATGGAGCCAGTCGTCGCTGAGCGATATAGACGGGCCGGTCCGAGGTCGAGCGAGCGGGAACGAGTGACTCAAATGCCCTACAATTCTACTCACTCACCAAAGTCTGCTTCGGCCGAGCGGAATCGATCGTCGAAGCTACCGCGCTCGCGCTGGAGGCGGGCGAATGGTAATGAACTAGCGAGATCATGCCATCGTCCCCTTCGACCAGCGCCGTGCAGCTCTCCACCCAGTCACCGCAATTGTAATAAGCGATTCTGCCGAATTCGCGGATCGCTGCGCTGTGGATGTGCCCGCACAGTACGGCATCCACGTGATAACGCTCCGCATAATGCGCTACAGCGGTTTCGAATTTACCGATGAAACTGACGGCGTCCTTGACCGTTCGCTTGGCATAGGCACTGAGCGACCAGTAGCCCAGACCGAAATGCCGCCTGACAAAGTTAATTAGCGGATTTAGCGAGAGGAGAAATTGGTAGCCAACGTCGCCCGCGAACGCGAGCCACTTCATCCGACCGCTGCCGGAGACCACCACGTCGAGTTCGTGACCATGAATAACCAGGATTCGCTCGCCTGAGCCGGTCACATGGATTGCGTTCTCCTTAATCTCGATATTTCCGTAGGTCCCACAGAAGCTCGTCACCAGTTCGTCATGATTTCCCGGGATATAAATTACATGCGTGCCCTTGCGGGCTTTGCGCAGAATTTTTTGGATGACGTCGTTGTGTTGTTGTGGCCAGTAAATTGCGCGCCGCAACGACCAGACATCGATCAGGTCGCCCACGATGTATAGCGTATCGAAATCGGTCTCCCGCAAAAAATCCAGCAGCGCAGTGGCGTTGCAGCCGCGCGTGCCCAGGTGCGTGTCGGAAATCCACGCGGCGCGATAATGCCGAGGTGCACAAAACTCCTCGCTGGATTTGCCAAATGAGAAACGCTGTTGCTGCGCGAAAATCAGGCCTGGATCGCGTTGGCGAAAGGTCAATGACTGCATGCCGATCAAGAAGCAGCGTAAGAACAACGCCCTTCAGTGACAAAAAAATTACTGTTACGTTTGTGTGGCAAACAGCAATGAACGAGTGCCATCAGCGAAGGATTCGCCTACGCGTTAGACCTATGCCGCATGTTTCTTTCCGTTCATGATTACAACCGCCATTCAACCTATCTTGGCGTGTATTCTGCAGCGCAGGCCGCGCGGGTTTCCGGCTTGTTGGACAGTCTTGGTGTCAGATACGAGTTCTTCCGTAACGAACAGGACGAAGAGCGGCTCAAAGCTTGGACGGCTTTCGACCCGAGTGCTGCAAAGCCTCACGAAGGTCATGAGCTATATATTCACTCCGACGATCTTGATAAGGTCGGCACGAAGATTGTGGAAATGTATCCGGAGAGAAAATTCGGTGCAGTCTAACCAATTTTTGCCCGGATTTGCTAGATTATCATCCACGCGATCGCGATTACACGCTTTCTCCACTTGAGTCTACCAAAGGCGATCATCGTCACGGTACTGTTTTTAGTATGGCAGGTTCGATCACATCTTGTACCTCTTTGTCGTTAGGTGTTGTGAGCGCACACTGTTTCCGCTAGACCGTTCCACATGTCGAAAGTCATCATGGGTCTGATCGCTGGTATAGTATTCGGAGCGCTGGATGTCGGGCTTATGCTGCCGATGTCTTTTCCCGATAAGACTGCTGCCTTGCTCGGCGCATTTGCCAGTCGCTTCGCCATTGGATTCGTTATCGGTTGTGTCCGGTTACCGGGCTGGCCGGGCTGGATTGTCGGTCTGTTGTTTGGCCTGCTCATCAGCCTTCCTGACGCCATCATCACACATAAGTACGTTCCTATTCTCATCCTTGGTGGCATCGGCGGTCTGATTATCGGGGGGCTGATCCACGGGTGGCGAGCTAACATGTAGGCCGGCGGCGAATGGCTGGGTTACGGATTTGCGGCGCTCGCGAAGCGCCGCTAATGAACAGGCATGAAAATTTCGCGCTTGTTACTCGGGCTGTTTTTTTCCGCGGCGGCGTCGCTCCTTGGAAATGATGAACTGAAGGAGCGCTTGCAGCCGGCGCTTGAGGCGATCACGCCGGACGGTCTGCTCGCACACATCAAGGTTCTCGCATCGGATGAATTCGACGGCCGCGCGCCGGGATCAAAAGGCGAAGACCTTTCGGTCAAATACATCACCGATCAGTTCAAAAAGATCGGACTTAAACCGGGAAATCCCGACGGGACATACACGCAGGAAGATCCCCTCGCCGGGATCAAAAGCGAACCGCGAATGTCCTTCATCATTGGAGACAAAACGATGGATCTGAAAAATCAGGACGATTTCGTTGCTTCATCGGCGCGGCTCCAGCCGGAAATCAAGGTCGAGAAGTCAGATCTGGTCTTTGTCGGATACGGTGTCGTCGCGCCGGAGTACGGCTGGGACGATTACAAAAATGTCGATGTGAAGGGCAAGACATTGCTCATGTTGATCGGCGATCCGCCGGTTCCCGATGCAAAAGATCCGTCAAAACTCGACGACAAAGTGTTCAAAGGAAAAGCGATGACATACTACGGCCGCTGGACCTACAAGTATGAGATTGCGGCGCAAAAAGGCGCGGCCGCGGCGATCATCATCCATGAGACAGAACCTGCCGCTTATCCCTGGCAGGTAGTGAAGTCGAGCTGGAGCAAAGAAAACTTCGAGCTCGATAATCCGAACAAGAATATGGACGCCGTGTCCGCGCGTTCCTGGATCACCTTGGATGTTGCGAAGAAATTATTCGCCGACTCCGGCCAGGATTTCGATGCTCTTAAGAAATCTGCGATCACCAAAGGTTTTCGACCTGTAGTCCTGAATGCCAAGGCCAACATTGCGATCAAACAGCAGATTCGCTCGATCAAATCGCACAATGTCATCGGCAAACTCGAAGGCAGCGATCCAAAATTAAACGATGAATACGTCATCTACACTGCGCACTGGGACCATCTCGGCCGGCATCCCGAATTGCAGGGCGATCAGATTTTTAACGGTGCGATCGACAATGCGTCAGGTGTTGCGTCCGTCATCGAACTCGCGGCCGCCTTCACGAAAATAAATCCGCCGCCGAAACGATCAGTGTTGTTCATGGCAACGACAGCCGAAGAAGCGGGATTGCTCGGTGCCAAATT